>JAHEKD010000273.1 GCA_024638545.1 Gammaproteobacteria bacterium | reverse complement strand
TTGCGCTTGGACGAATTGCCGCTCATCATTTACTCAAAAGCACGCTTTCTATTAGCCGTCTACGGGGAAAGAAGCATTTTTATGAAAACGGCAATATACCACTGGTGGTGACCTATCATCCCGCCTACTTGCTGAGAAATCCGATTGACAAGTCAAAATCATGGCAGGATTTATTGTTTATCAAGTCGATACTGGGCTGATTTGGATTCCACATGTCAGTAAATAACCGCGCTTTTGTATTTAGAAAACTCGACAGTTCAGCCATCGGAGAGATTCTGGACATAGAAAATGAAGTACAGGAGTCTCCATGGTCTGCGCAAAAATTTCTCTCCTGTTTTGGTGATGATTTATATCTGCTGGCAGGTTTATATGTGCGAACAAAATTAGCGGGCTATGCCGTGCTGATGGTAAATTCTCCTGATGCAGAATTACATAATCTGGCGATCAGCAAGACCGGCCAGAATAGTGGTTTCGCCACCTTGTTTTTAACTTATCTGATTGATCAGTGCGTCAGGATGAGCATTGAAAACCTGTTTCTGGAGGTGCGGGAGAGCAATACTGCGGCCATAAATGCCTATAAAAAATCGGGATTTATCCAGGTAGGATTAAGACAGCGCTATTATCAAACTGACGCAGGTTCTGAATCGGCATTGATATTAAAACGTGAGATTGCTGGTAAAGGCTAGACCGCATTTCTCACCGGACTTCGTAGCGAGACGGTTAAAGGATCTGTCCTGTATGGGTTTTATGACCAAAGGCCGGCATTATGTTATCAGCATATGTGCCGGCACACGGGCCCGCAGGCATCGTTGACACGATGTCGAGGACCCTGTCCGAGTAAAATGCCCACAGGGCGTGGCAAGGGACCGTCGCAGTAGTAGGGTGGTGAGAAATGCGGGCTAGTTAATGTTTTATTTCAATGCACAGCTAATAGACCGGAATCAGCAGGGTTTGCCCAATTCGGATTAAATTACTGCTTAATTTGTTAAGAATTTTAAGTTTGTGTACGGATGTCTCGTATTTTTTTGCGATTAATCCGAGGCTTTCCCCGGCGCTTATTTTGTGTTTTTGCAGCGCTATATTAGTCACGTCAAGATCAAAATCTTCTGCACTCGAACCCTCTGCAGTGTCTTTTGGTATCAGAATTGTAGTGCGATTTCTCAAGGTTGACTGGTTTAAATAATCTGCATTTAAAAAACTGATAATTTCTACATCTGTATTATATTCCCGGGCGATATTACGGAATGAGCGGCTTGGTGCGGTCCGGCTGACAGTGAAAAAATCTATCATCGGCACGGGTTTAAGCGCCAGATACTCTTTACCTGCCTTTAATATATATTGCTTCAGACCGATGATTTTAGAATAATAGAGTCTCGATTCAGTGTTAAGAGAGAGCTTCCAGGGTTCTTTATGGGCTTTATTTTTTCTTGATTTTTTTAAGGCTTTATCGACTCTGCCATTGCCGGCATTGTAGGAGGTGATACCCAGGGACCAGTTACCGTCGTAATAATCGGTCAAATATTGAAGGTAATCCAGAGAAACGCGTGTAGACTCTATTATGTTACGCCTCTCGTCAATTAGCCCCGCTATTTCCAGGCCAAGCCATTCGCCTGTCCGAGGCATTATCTGCCACAAACCGGCCGCATTTGCAGGGGAGGTGGCGAAGGTGTCAATACCGCTTTCAATGATTGGAATCAATGCAATTTCGAGCGGCATTTCCCGACTTTCGACTTCACCTATCAGGTAGGGCAACACCAGACCGACACGTTTGTTTATGTGTTCAACATGCTGAGGATTATCGCTTAGCCATTTTTCATATTCATCGGCCTCTGGTGAATTCGCAGGTTCCAGAGAAAAACCATTGCGGAGCACATCCCATGCATCCTCAGGAAGGTTTGCTTCATAAATATGTCGTTGCTGCCTGATTTGTTCCCGAGATTTGAATTTTTCATGACGCTCAATATCAGCAATACGGGTATCGATTTTGGCTGCGGTTTTAATCGTTTGATGTTGAACACAACCGCTCGATAATCCGAGAATCAGAATGAAGATACATATAACCCCTTGTCTAGCATATTGAAAAAGCATTGCCAAATAATATGTGTGTAGCCAGGTGCGGTCAATAATTAAATGATATATGTTCCCGGTATTCGAAATAATAGTTTTTAATCTCTTGGTCAAACGGCTATATTAATGTTGGTGGTAAAACAGGCGGATTTGTGAATGCAGCCCGCTCATCCGGAGATTGATTATTTAAATAGACTAAAATACGAGGTGGTTACATCATATTGTGAAGTTGGTACCCCCGTCGTATCTCAAGTAGGTTCAGGATAGATAGATGACGATATGATGTGAACAAAATAACTTTACCATCTGATGGATGCTTTGCCGCTCGCTCAGTTAGAATATTTTAAGGAGGCCGGTAGTTCGACCAATATATGCCAGAATTTCGAGACATAGAATATCTTAACGGCTGGCAGTGGCTGAGCGGTGAGCTGGCACATGAAATAATTGGCAGGGAAATTATCGAGGTTCAAAAGCTGTTACCAAATAAATTTTATGCTACCGGTTTACAGCTTGGTATTCCGTATGGACGATCCTATTTTAGTAAAAGCGATGGTTCTATGCAGATCTTCGTGAACACAAATCTGTCTTTAGTGGATTCAATTCAGGAGAATCAACCCGGCCGTCAGGTGTTCAGCAATGTAAACCAGCTTCCATTTGGTCGCCGCGCTGCTGATTTAATTGTGATGCCACATACGCTTGATCTGAAATACAGCCCGATTCATGTATTGCGTGAGGTCAGCCAGATCATTGATGACGACGGAATTCTCGCCTTAACCGGTTTTAATCCGGCCAGCTTTGTGGGTGCATCGAAACTGATCGCCAGAAAAATCAGGCGTCGAAAAGATGTGCCGCCAAGTTACACTCCCGGGCGCGTTAAGGAATGGTTGCAACTAATCGGATTTGAAGTCACCGCGAGTTGCTTTATAGATTATCTGCCGGCAATTAACCATGCCGGCGTCCGGAAAGCATTAGGATTTCTCGATAAAGCCGGTGAACGATGGTGGCCGGTATTTGGTAGTGTATACATAATCATTGCAAAAAAACAGAACTGGATACCTGCGAAAATATCAATGCTCGATAGTATCAGGAAACGTTTAAATCAAAAATTTCCACAACCTGCCACTCGCCGCCATGCCTGAAATAAAGCCTGAAATATTAATATATACCGATGGTGCCTGTCGAGGTAATCCCGGCCCCGGCGGCTGGGCAGCTGTGCTTGAATCGGGTTTACATTACAAGGAA
This sequence comes from Gammaproteobacteria bacterium, assembly GCA_024638545.1. GTDB lineage: Bacteria > Pseudomonadota > Gammaproteobacteria > Arenicellales > JAHEKD01 > JAHEKD01. The sequence goes on along the minus strand of JAHEKD010000273.1, from coordinate 1,295 downwards.
ATCTACGGTGGCGATTTGAATACAACCAATAACCGCATGGAACTGGTTGCAACCATCGAGGCCTTGAAATCCATTAAAACACCGGACAGCAGGATCAAGCTCTATACCGACTCTGTCTATGTTAAAAATGGTGTAACGCAGTGGATAAAAAACTGGAAAAAAAATGGTTGGAAAACGGCGGCCAAAAAACCGGTTAAAAATATGGATCTGTGGTTGCTGCTGGATGAGATTCAGCAACGCCATGACATCGAATGGTTTTGGATTAAAGGTCATGCAGGTCATCCGGGCAATGAAAAAGCGGATCAGCTCGCTAACAGGGCGATCGACGAATTAATAACAGGTTAAGCGGTCAGATGAGGCAAATCGTTCTGGATACTGAAACAACCGGGCTTGAGATATCAGCTCACCACCGGATCATTGAAATTGGTGCCGTTGAACTGATTAACCGCAAGCATACCAATCAGTCTTTCCATGTGTACATAAATCCTGAACGTGAGATTGATGAAGGGGCGGCCAGCATTCACGGCATGACGCTGGCGGACCTCAAAGACAAGCCGCTGTTTAAAGATATTGCCGATGATCTGGTTCAGTTTATCAATGGTGCCGAGCTGATTATTCATAATGCGCCATTTGATGTTGGATTTTTAAATCACGAACTGAGCTTGCTTCCGCATAATACAGCAACGGTCCAGGATATGTGTAATATAACCGATAGCCTGGCACTGGCGAGAGAGTTTCATCCGGGCCAGCGAAATAATCTTGACAGTCTCTGTAAACGCTATGGAATTGATAATTCCCTGCGAACTTTCCACGGTGCATTGCTGGATGCGGAGATCCTGGCAGACGTTTATCTGGCAATGACAGGCGGTCAAATTACGTTCCTGGCTGACAGCGATGAAATCAATTTTGACAGCTTATCTGCGAACAGCAACATGCATAATTTAGAGCGAAGCAAAAAAATAAATCTTTCCGTTATCAAGCCGTCTATGGTGGAGATGGCGGAACATGAGGCCTGGCTGGATTTTCTTGATGAGCATTGCGAAACCGGCTCGCTCTGGCGAAACTTGATGAACAGGTAATTACCATACAGGACGCATCCTTTAACCGTCCCGCTACGAATTCCGGTGAGAAATGCGGGCTAGTGGTCCTGATAGAAGCCACATAACTCAATCGTGAGAATGCCGTTGTCAGATAAGGCTGTTTTAATTCTCAGATTTAACAATTCCGCATAGGATTTGACAAGCGCCAACCCCAGGCCGTTTTGACGAACGGGATTTTCAGCATTGCTTTTTTGC
>JAHEKD010000272.1 GCA_024638545.1 Gammaproteobacteria bacterium | reverse complement strand
TTACCCGTTTACGAAAAACGAGCTGCCATTGCTAGCCAGGAGTATTTAAGCAGACTTCTAGATAATCCTGTCGTTAGACGGATAAAAGGACACTCGAATAGTTAACTTGTAATACGACTCTTTTAAGATTTTCTCAATGATAGCAACATAGTTTTAAACCTGAATATTGCATTCGCAATTTTTGCGTCTTCTATAACTTTTGAAAGCAATATTTTCACGCTTGCTACAATGTAAGACAGAAATACCACGGTATGGTTAGTGGGAATATTGTTATTTTTTCTTACCTTAGCCCTTTCTTTCAGGCGCTCGAAATTTGTACTGATCATAGTTGAAATGCCCCCGCTGTGCATTTCAACCATCGGCGGCATACTAAGACATACAATATTATCAGGATCGGCCTTGGTCATTTTTAACAAAGTATTGAAGTCGCCACTAATTCGAAAACTAGTATCAAAGCCAATTTCTCTCAATATATCGGATTGATGAAAAATGCCCTGATGGTCAAATGGATTTTTGTATTTGATTTGATTACGAAAGTTGATTATGTCAATAGTTGAAACCGAGCTATAAGCGTTGAAAACGTATTTCACCGGAATCGAAACAACAGGTTTATTTTGCTTCCTTAAGTGCTCCATCAAGGTATTGAACGGAAAAGCTTGGATGAACAGATCATCGGCGCCCATGAAATAAATCCACCTCCCCTTGCAATGGGAAAGCGCTTGATTCCAGGCGTCGTATATCCCCGAATCAGGCTGATGAATATAGCGAATATTTAATATCTCTGAGTATTGGATCGCTGACTCTCTAACCTTGTCATTTAACGAGCAATCCTTGACTAGAATTTCGTAATCATCTGGATATTGACTAAGTATCGGCACGGCACTTGCTAAGCTTGCATCAAGCTTCTCGGAGCAATCCAGGGTAGCAATGACAATAGATAATTGTGTTTTCAGGTGTCACCTTTCAATACTTTCGTCTAACCAAGCGGCATTTACGCACTTTTGCGACAAATCGACGAAGACCAGATTGTCCGCATGCTCTTTTAAAAATTTCAAAAAAACTATTTCTTCGATTCATCGTTTAACAAGCGTATTGTCGCCTTTATCTTTTTTCTTCCATCTGTATCCATTCGAAAAAAACCACAAAAACCCTGAAACAGCTGGTAAAGCTTCCAATTTATAGACCGATAAAACACATTTAGATCGCCCCTGACTGTCTCCAGTAGTTTCTCCAAACGCGCCAATTCATCTTCCGCTTTCTTTAACTTCAAATCCAACTCAGCCACATCACTCTTCAAGCTTGAAATTAATTGTTTGTTTTGTTGATTAGCTTCAATTTCTGGACTGGAAAAATGGTAACTAAACCTGTCTATATCTCTACCAAACATTCTCTCGACTAAAAACCTTTGCTCATCAGTGTAATATTCAGAATAATGCGTCCTGTCACCCTGACCGGTCTCAACATGAGGAAGTCTCGCCTTTGCACCGATTTTCTTGCATAGGTAAGCAAAATCATCCTGCAAATGCTCAAACCTGAGCACCAAGTCCACTTCATCGCCAATAATGTCGCTTTGAATAATGCTTTCTTGCTCGTGCTCTCTGAGGTTCGGCGATGCGATGAATTCTGACCAGCTCTTGTCACCGCCTCTGCGATGAGAGTTATATAGTGATGCTAGCCAATCCCAAGGATTCCTGGCCACACTAAACTTAAAGTAATCATCCCAGTACCGGGCATATACTTCTTTGGCTTTTACCCAATCAATGTGCTTTGTGTCTGGATCAACATCCCACCAGTCCTTTCCAATTAAAGCCATCTCAATACTAGTTCCACCAGTCCGGGGTACATGTATAAAAATTACTTTTAGCTTGTGCGAAATCAATGCATCATTCCTTGCCAACGGCCGCAGAACTCTTGTACAAGACCTTAGCCCAATGGCGCATTAGCTTTACTCTTAAACAGAATTCCAGTTATGAGCCATCCAGACCAGACCGCGACTTTCGTCAATCTCGAACCCACTGCCATAAACATCAGCCCCGCCAATATCCAGTCGAATCAACGCCTCCACAGTAAAATAACGCTCGACTCTTTGGTGGGCGTAGCCCACATCAACATAGTAAATGCCTTTTGTCAGGGGCAGGCTGGGTATGGTCAATTCAATTGCGCCCCGGGGCTTCAATTCCAGATCCACTCCACTGAATGGTAGATTACTAATGCGACATACTTCGACTCCGTAGCTATTTTTTATCGAAAAAATCAGTGCAGGCGAAGGGTTGCTCCCGGTAAATTCATAGTTAACGCGAAACTGGATATCATCACCCGAACACAGCTGTCGATCAGGGCGAGATAAATTGCAAACTTCAATGCTGTCAATTCTAAAACCGGCAGCGTCACATTCTTTCAGGCGTTCCAGATCAACCAGGCTTTCATACTCACCATGGTATGTGTTGGATAAATAACGATCGACAACATCTGTCACCTCACCTTCAGCCGCGATCATGCCACCCTTGAGATAGATCCCCCGACTGCACAAACTTTTGATCGCCGAATTATTGTGACTCACAAATAACAATGTGCGCCCTGACTTCCCAACATCATCCATTTTTCCCAGGCATTTCTTTTGGAAAGCCAAATCACCCACAGCAAGTACTTCATCCACAATAAAAATATCCGGCTCCAAATGAGCTGCAACCGAAAAAGCGAGGCGAACGTACATCCCGCTGGAATAACGCTTTACCGGGGTATCCAAAAACCTCTCTATTTCAGAGAAGGCAACGATCTCATCAAATCGTGACTGAATATCACGCTTGGACATCCCCAAAATAGCACCATTCAAGAAAATATTTTCACGCCCTGTGAGCTCCGGGTGAAACCCTGTGCCTACCTCCAGCAAACTGGCAATCCGACCATTAACCCCAACTCTCCCGGTCGTAGGCGCAGTTATCCGGCTGAGTATTTTCAAGAGAGTGGATTTACCAGCGCCGTTGCTACCAATGATGCCGACCTTGTCTCCCTGCTTTATTTCAAAATTAATATCCTGCAGTGCCCAAAACTCTTCAGCAGCTGATGTTGAAGAGCTTGAAAAAGGAGTTCTTATTCGGTTAAAAACTCGGGCACTTAATGCAGCCAGGCTTTCGGCAAGGGTCTTGTAGCCTGGGGTTTTCTGATGCTCAATAATGTACTGCTTGGATATCGAGTCAGCTTTAAGAACGGTAGTCATTGGTCAGACGCACCTAAACCATCAAATAACATCAGCAAATTTTCTTTCTGTTTTCAAAAAGAACAGGCAACCCGTAACCAACAGAAACGCTGTTATCACTAATGAAAGCCACAACCCCGGCCAATAAAAACTGATATCGCCACCGATAACACACCACCTGAATCCATCGATCACACCAACCATCGGATTCAGGGAATACAGCACCCTCCAATCATTAGCTACAACGCTGGAAGCAAACCCAACAGGTGACACATACAAACCCAGCTGAACAATAAAGGGAACAACATACCTCACGTCGCGATACTGAACATTGAGTGCTGACATCCATAAACTCAGGGCCACCGTGAACAAGGCTAATAAAATCACGAACAATGGCAGGTAAATAATATTTTCACTGGGAGAGAACTGGTAGAACACCATTATCAGGGCAAGAACCCCGCATGAAATCAAAAAATCGACGAAATTAACAAACAAGCTGCTTACTGGAACGATAATTCTTGGAAAATAAACCTTTGATATCATGTTGGCACTGGCAACCAGTGCATTACTGCCCTCCTGAAAGCTACTGGAAAAAAAGTACCAGGGTAACATCGCGGCAAAAACCATGATTGCATAGGGGGCGTCACCAGGACTTGGCAGCCCTGCGATTTTCCCGAAGATGACAGTAAAAATCACCATGGTCAGCAGCGGCCGCAGCAGTGCCCACAAAGCACCAATTATCGTTTGCTTGTAACGCACCTTAAAATCACGCCAGGCGAGTATATAAAACAGCTCACGAAACTCGAACAGTTCCCTTGCAGCGTTACCAAAACTCTTGTCAGCACTAATGACAAGGTCAAATTTTTCCTGGCTCAGGTTTTCTTTCATGGGTTATGGGTGTTCAGGCACAAAGTAATTCAGTAATAAAGCGTCCCTCGGTGGCATGAGTATAGGCATAATAGGAGCAACCTGTAAGTAAAAATATAAATTGGCAGAGAAAATTTTTGAGGATGCTTGGGGAGGGTTGAAGATTGAAACTTAACCACTTTTTCCTGGCGGCTATTTTGAGCGCCAGCTTATCGTTTGCCGCGAATGCAGCGGTCAAGGTCGACGTCATCAAGAACCCGTACGGTGGCGCGCGCAATTCACCGGAGCTGTCGACCAGCCCTGACTACATTCACGCTGCCGGGCTTGAACGACTTATCGGCGAATGGGGAGGCGAGCTGATTCGACCCATTCAGGACATTCGCCTGAATGCGGAGCAGGAGCGCCAGTATGGTGAGTGGAATCGCATGGCGCTGGCGAATGCCAATTTTGCCAATGTGGTTCGTCAAGGATTGCAGGACAATCTGGTTACGATTGGCCTTGAGGCAAATTGTAACGATTTACTCGGTATGCTGTCGGGACTCAAATACGA
>JAHEKD010000271.1 GCA_024638545.1 Gammaproteobacteria bacterium | reverse complement strand
ATCTGTCGACACAAGCTTCGATCCCGGGACCGGGGCTAACAATTTTGTTGAGACCCTGGCCGTACAGGCGGATGGCAAAGTGTTGTTGGGTGGATGGTTCACCAGCATCAACGGTATAGCACGCAATCGCATTGCAAGACTCAAAACGAACGGCTCCGTAGACACAAGCTTCGATCCCGGGACTGGGGCTAGCTTTATTGTTGAGACCCTGGCCGTACAGGTGGATGGCAAAGTATTGTTGGGTGGATGGTTCACCCTCATTAACGGTATAACACGCAACCACATTGCAAGACTCAACACAGACGGCTCTGTCGACACAGGCTCAACTCCTCCAGTCAAACCTCGAGTCAATGCTGATGATGATATTCTGCTGCTGGTACTTCCTGCTATTATCGCAGCTAATAATGCAATTACAGGCACTTATTCTGGCACCATGAGATATACCATAACGTCTCCGGTAGGTTCGAAATCTGGGTCAAATCGCATTGTGATTCGCGTAAATAATGATCGTACGATAGTAGTAAATCCTGGCACCACTTATCCAGGGTCGGGCATTATCTCTGGCAACAGCGCAACGGTCTTCTATCCTGCCAAAAATTTCAATAGCCCTGGCGTGAATTGTTCAGGTACGGTGGAAGGACAGGGAACCCTCAGCGGTAATACTATTACCGGTACGCTGGGTCCCAGCACATTTTCCTGTAACGGTGTTACTGTATCAATAACCGGGACCTTCACTTGCACCAAAAAGAACTAATCTGAGTTAGCCAGTTCTTCTGAGACCCATGAACTGGCGTAATGGGCATTAATCTAATCACTTGTGTGTTCATGCACATCATTGGAGTTGCCAAAAAATCGTTCTCGACGAAACGCCGTAAATTAGATCAATGTACAATTAGTTAACTTGTCAGTACCCTTCTGAACGTAGTAGTGCACCAATTTCTCCACTGTCTTAAGCGCTAAAATCCAGCGCGGTCGATGAATGATTGTCTATTTAACTTCCATATACCGGATAACAAAATAGTTAGACCCAGGTGACTGGCAGTCACCATAGAACCTAACTTCTCGTCCAGAACTTTGCGCTGCTAATGCTGTTGCCAGGATCACTTTTGTATCTGCTTTTGATGGCGGCGCATACGCCCATGTTGCTGAAGTACATCCAGTTGCTGACCAACCGCCAGAAGCGCCTGCAACGTTAACACCCCCAGTTTCCACGTTAGTCGAAATCCGACCTACCTTCTGATACCGAGTATACTGGTCTGCAGCACCAGCGATATTTATTAAGAAAAGTGAAATAAAAATGTAGATTATCGTTTTCATTTAAAACTCCTGAATTCAAGAAGATCATTACTTATAATTATTCGGTTTATGTTGTTTTGGTAAGCGCTTAATTTAAACGCCCTTCGCACATCATTTATTGTCATACCCATTCCTTTCCCTTCTATTTAATATTTAATTTATAGGATTACAAAACGAGTCACATTGACATCAGTCAAATAAAATTTAACTAATGAGGCAACATTTTATACTTAAGATAATAGTGGTCATCTTTGTCTTTAATGGATGCTCTAATACACCGTGTGCGTAAGCGTCAATACTGGCAAAGCACCTGATATTGGGGACAGAGTGAAGTTTCTATAGTTTAATGGATACTTTAAATAAGCGACAATATGTCGTACAGGAGTATCTTCAATGACGAGTAAACGAAAACCTTATAAAATGTTCAGCCGAGAATTCAACTTAGAAGTGGTTAGTTTGATGGCCTAAAACCAACATTGACACTGGTGGCGAATTCTTAACAGTGTTTGCTTATTCATTGAATTATATAAATTTTCCCTTGATACAAGGCATCGTAAAGAACTACAGTCGAATCTTTAGATAATAAGGGAATTTTGTATTATGTCGCTGAAACCAAAACCGAACTACCCCATACCTGAAGAAACCCAACGTGTTGCACAGGCTGCTTTTTCAAAAGGCAATGTTTATGTTCGCGTTGTCGATGCGATGGGAACGCTCTATCACGACGAACAGTTTACGGATTTATTTCCTCGTCGAGGGCAACCGGCTGCATCACCGGCACGCCTGGCGCTGGTGACGGTTTTGCAATATGCCGAGGGTCTCTCAGACCGACAGGCTGCCGATGCGGTACGTGGTCGTATCGATTGGAAATATGTATTGGGATTGGAATTAACCGACACGGGTTTTGATCATACGGTACTCAGTGAATTTCGATCACGGCTCGCGGCTGGCGATGCGGCATTCCGGTTACTGGAGTCGCTGTTATCGGTTGCTGATGAAAACGGGTTAGTCAAAACACGAGGCCGGCAGCGTACAGATTCAACACATGTGCTAGCTGCTGTTCGGGTGCTCAATCGTCTGGAGCGTGTTGGTGAGACATTGCGTGCCACCTTAAATGCCTTGGCGGTGGTAGCACCAGAGTGGTTACAGGCATTTGTACCATCAGACTGGCATGACCGCTACAATCGCCGGGTTGAAAATTACCATTTGCCAAAATCAGAACAGAAACGCCAAGCCTTGGCAGCCACTATCGGTACTGATGGATTCCAACTTCTCGATGCGATAGATAATGATTCGGATTTACCCTGGCTCGCTGAAGTTCCGGCTGTAAAGACGCTACGTCGTGTCTGGGAAGAACAGTACACGATTGTTAAAGATAAACCGGTATGGCGAAAGATCAAAGCCATGTCATCACCAGCAACATTGACCGCTTCGCCGTATGATCCCGAGGCACGTTATACTACAAAACGCAGTACTTCATGGGTCGGTTATAAGGTCCACCTGACTGAAACATGCGATGATGATACGCCCAATCTGATTACCCATGTTCTAACCACTCCAGCCACAACACCTGACGATAATCAGGTGGCCGTCATTCATTCGGCATTGGCTAAGCGAAAACGACTACCTGCAGAACACTTGGTTGATAAAGGTTACACCGATGCCCAGGAATTTGTGAGTAGCAAGCATGACTATGGCGTAACGCTCGTTGGCCCGGTGAGCAATGACCCGAGCTGGCAAGCCCGGGCAGATGAAGGTTATGACAAATCACAGTTTCATTTTGATTAGGAGCAACAGGTTGCAACGTGTCCATCCGGCAAACAGAGTTTGTCCTGGTTAAAAAGCACCTATCCTCAAAACGGGACGGTTTGGGAGGCGCGTTTTTCACGCAAAGACTGTACGCCGTGCATTGATCGATCCCGCTGTACCCGGTCAAAAAAGGAGCCCAGAATTGTTGGATTACAAAGTCGAGCACACCATGAGGCGTTGCAAAATGCGCGTGCGTATCAGACCATTGATGCCTTTCAACGACAGTATGCGGCACGGGCCGGTGTAGAGGCAACGCATGGCCAAGCAGTTCGCCGTAGCGGATTACGTCAGAGTCGCTACATCGGTTTAGATAAAACCCGGCTTCAACATCTTGCTACAGCGGCTGCAAGGAATTTGGTTCGTCTGGGTGAATGGTTGGCGGGAACACCAAAAGCTCAAACACGGCGCTCACATTTTGCAGCACTGCAGGCGGCAGCGTGAGAGGATTATGAATTCGCCACCAGTGTCAATATTCATGTCACCAGAATCTCTGAACCCTCATATCGACCATTTTCAGGGGGCAATACTCGTGTTTTTTTATTTCAGGTCACGCTACGCGCTGAATTATTAGACCTATTTACTCAGTTTTGTTTGCGTCATTCGTTCTAGTCTCGATTAAATTATCTGACCTACTATCAATCATATGACCAAAGTCTTTATTGATGATAATTCATAGTCATAACATCTGGTTTAATCAAAAATTAGTTTGGCAATTAACTTTCGTTGACCATTGTCAATACTAAACATTTGGCCACAGTTTAAGATGAGAGTATGTATTTTTCAGTCAGTGATTTTGGCTTGAGGTCAGCGAACAAATCGAATGCATAACCAATACGGAAAAACTAAAATTTCTAAAGCAGACTCTCCGCCCCCCGTTATTAAAAGGAAAACCGCTAAGCTGGCAATTCGTGAAGTTATCAGCTGTTTGATAGTCATTGGTTGGGCAATGACAAGCAGCGCGTGGGTACAGGCCCAATCCTCAGCCTCGAGTATTGTTCCGGTTTTATCGTTACTATTATTATCAGGGAATGATGAATTGACTGACGTCGTAGACGTTGCTGCAGCGGAATACCACAGTTGCGCACTCTTAAGCGATGGCACCGTCAAGTGCTGGGGAGAAAATAGTTATGGTGAGCTCGGTGATGGCACTAGAATAGATTCATTAACCCCGGTAACAGTCAATGGTATCACCAGTGCCACGTCGATTGCCACAGGGTCCTCACACAGTTGTGCGCGCTTGAGCAATGGCACCATCAAGTGCTGGGGACGTAATTATGATGGTCAGCTCGGTGATGGCACCACCACACATCGGCACACCCCGGTAACGGTCAGTGGTCTCACCACTGTTACGAGGATTGCCACAGGAAAATACCACAGTTGTGCACGATTAAGCGATAGCGCTGTCAAGTGTTGGGGAAATAATCGTGATGGTCAGCTCGGTGATGGCACCACCACGGATCGATTGACCCCAGTGTCGGTTAATGGTATCACCAGTGCTACGGCAATTGCCACAGG
>JAHEKD010000270.1 GCA_024638545.1 Gammaproteobacteria bacterium | reverse complement strand
TTGCAAATGTGTTAATGCCAATTGCTGCAATCATGCCGAAAAGCAAGGTCATTATGCCGCCCATAACCGGCGTCGGTATGGTTGACAGAAATGCACCAAGTTTTCCACAAAATGACAACAGCACCGCAAAAAGCGCAGCCCAAGTCATGATAGCAGGATTAAATGCCCTTGTTAAGGTGACAGCGCCCGTGACCTCAGAATAGGTCGTATTGGGTGGTCCTCCAACCATTGCGGCAGCAGATGTGGCCAGACCGTCGCCAAGCAGTGTTTTCTTAAGGCCAGGTCGTTCAAGGAAATTTTTACCGGTAACGTTGCTGATCGCCAGCATATCGCCGATGTGTTCGATTGCGGGCGCAATCGCAACAGGCACGATAAAAAGGACCGCCTGCCAGTGAAATTCAGGCATGACGAAATCAGGAACAGAAAACAGTGGAGCAGCCGATACAGCATCGAAGTCGACCATGCCGAGCGCCATCGCCAGAAAATACCCGCATAGAATGCCGATTAAAATCGGGATTAGTTTCATCATCCCTCGACCAAATATAGCGATACTCACGGTGACCAGCAGTGCAAACATGGAAACGATCAGTGCCTGGTTTTGCGGGTGTAAAACCGCTGTCCCGTCACCGGTTTTACCCATAGACAGATTGACCGCTACCGGTGCCAGGCTAAGTCCAATCACCATGATAACCGGCCCGACGACAATAGGCGGTAACAAGCGGTGAATGAAACCGGATCCCCAGATGCTGATTAAAAAGCTCAGTAAAACATAAACTAGGCCTGCTGCAAACAGGCCTGATAATGTGGCTGGAATACCCCACTGCTGTACGCCGTAGATAATTGGCGCTATAAACGCAAATGAAGATGCCAGAAAAATTGGAATCTGCCTTCCGGTAACAAGTTGAAATATCAGAGTTCCGATGCCGGCCGTGAAGAGCGCAACGTTCGGGTTCAATCCTGTCAATATGGGCACCAGCACCAGTGCGCCAAATGCCACGCACAGCATTTGAGCGCCCAGTATTATTTGTTTAAGCAAATTATCAGATTGGAGTGTTACGTTTGAAACTGACATGAGATATCCTATTTGGTGCCAAAAATTTTATCGCCGGCATCACCAAGTCCTGGCAGGATGTAGCCTTTATTATCAAGTTTTTCATCAACGGAGGCGGTAAAAATTTCAACCTCCGGATGGGCACTGGTTATCTTATTGATGCCTTCGGGTGCAGCGACCAGAAATATGCCGGTGATTTTTTTACAACCAACCTGTTTTAACAAATCAACAGTTGCCAGTAATGTACCACCTGTCGCCAGCATGGGGTCAATAATAATGGCACGTCTATCCGCTATATCGGCAACCAGTTTGCTGAAGTACGTAACCGGTTCCAGTGTCTGTTCATCTCTGTAGAGCCCGACTACGCTGATTTTAGCACTGGGTACCGCATTCAGGACACCATCAAGCATCCCTATACCTGCACGCAGTATCGGCACTACTGTGAATTTCTTGCCCTCAAGTTTCTCAACCGAAATTTCACTCGCCCAACCCTGTATGCTTACTTTTTCTGTTGGGAGGTCCCGCGTTGCTTCATAGGTCAACAACATTCCAAGTTCACTCGATAATTCCCTGAAGTGTTTGGTGCTGATATTTTTTTCACGCATTAGTCCCAGTTTATGTTTGACCAACGGATGTTTAATCTCATGTACATTCATGCCACTGCTCCTTGTTTTGTCGGGTAATACTGGCAGTACACTGACTGCCGGCCAGTATTAATAATATGCCAGAGTCTAGACTGACCTCAGCCACAGGTTCGGTGGTGAGATTACTCAAGCCGATACCCGTGCCCTGTTGAATGATGGCGTCACTCAATGAATATTTAAAACCCATATTGGAAACACCGGCGCAATCTGAGCCCAGCGCCATAATACTGACAGTGTGTCCAACGGTGGCTGTCATGATTATTTTTTGCCGGTTCTTTAGCAAATAAGCCGAATGGTCCTTGTCCTGCATGATTACCGGACTTTGTCCGGATTGCGATGCGATACATAACAAATTGGCCAGTGAATGGTCGATTCGTCCACCCCAGACGCCGTAGACCGTGATGCTGGTTGGTTTTTTTTTAAGGGCCGAGGCCAGCGCCAGTTCAAGATCCGTATAATCCTTGTTTTCCGGGTGGCGTTCAATGTTAACAGCTTGACCGGATAGCGAATGTAAATCCGCTTTGCTTAAGCTGTCGAAGTCTCCAATCGCGAGGTCAATAGGTTGATTATTTTCCATGCACCAGCGACAGCCGCCATCAACGCCGATAATATAGTCATGCCTGGCAACAGGAATGTCACTATCAGTCTGATTTAAAACGATTAAAATTTTCATTAGTCGGAATCTGCCGTGATATGAAAAGCTGAGTTCGCTGCCGGTATTTTATACTATCTGGGTCTCACCAGGTTCCGCAACTGCTAAGTCCTGATACCGTTTGCCAGTGCCAGAAACGTCTCCTGATGTCGAGTTCAGGGGGCATGTCCAAACAAGCTTAACTTTATTCTACAATTCATTTGCTTTTTTTTTACTGCACTTTATTCTACAATCCCCTCCTTTTTTAAATAAACCTCTAAATACGGGACTTGTTTACTTAATATGGGCGGATTTAAAGCAGCACACGGTGGCGAATTAAAAGATCTTTACTTAAAGGGTGAAGAATCAGAGCAGGAGAAGTCAGCTGCGGGTGAATATAAGGTCTGGACCCTGACAACCAGACAGGTCTGTGATTTGGAGATGCTTCTCAATGGTGCATTCTCACCATTAGAGAGATTTAATTCTCAGGCGGATTATGAAAGTATTCTTGAAAATATGCGTTTGGCGGACGGTACATTGTGGCCGATGCCAATCAGCCTGGACATCCCAAAATCACTAGCAGATGAAATTACACTGGGTGATCATATAGCGCTTCGAGACCCTGAAGGTGTTTTGATTGCCACGATGGAAATTGAGGAAAAGTGGTTACCGGATCGTGCCAGGGAAGCACAAATGGTCTTTGGTACACAGGATTTGGCGCACCCGGGCGTATCTTACCTGTTCGACCATACTAATGAAGTCTATGTGAGTGGTGAATTGAACGGTATAGCACCACCGGATCACTATGATTTCAGGCATTTACGACACACGCCTGCTGAGCTGCGTGATTACTTTGTCAAGCTGGGCTGGCGGCGAGTGGTCGCTTTTCAAACACGAAATCCAATGCACCGTGCACATGTTGAACTGACGCGCCTTGCATCGGCTCAAACTGAGGCGAACTTGTTGATTCATCCTGTTGTCGGGCAAACCAAGCCGGGTGATGTCGACCATTTCACCCGCGTGCGCTGCTATGAGCATGCAATGAAACGTTCGCCGGAGCAGACAACCATGCTGAGTCTGCTGCCGCTGGCCATGCGTATGGGCGGGCCAAGAGAAGCAGTTTGGCATGCAATTATTCGAAAGAACTATGGCTGCACGCATTTAATTGTTGGTCGTGATCATGCGGGTCCTGGCAAGGACAGCCAGGGTGAGGATTTTTATGGTCCCTATGATGCACAGGAGATGGTGACCCAGTTCGAAGATGAGCTGGATATAACCATGGTCCCTTTCCACCAAATGGTTTATGTTCCAGAGCGGGCGCAATATTTGCCCGACGAGCAGGTTAAGGCGCCCGATACCAAGCTGAATATTTCCGGTACTGAATTCCGTCGTCGTTTACGCGAAGGCCTGGACGTTGAAGAGTGGTTTTCTTATCCGGAAGTCATTGCTGAACTGCGCAAAACTTTTCCACCGCGTGATAAACAAGGCTTTACAGTGTTCTTCACAGGTTTATCCGGATCAGGTAAATCGACCGTTGCAAATGCCCTGTTGCTCAAATTAATGGAGCTAGGCGGCCGCAGGGTAACGCTGTTGGACGGTGATGTTGTTCGTACGCATCTATCCAGTGAACTGGGATTCAGCAAAGAACATCGCGACTTGAATATTCTGCGAATTGGCTATGTCGCCTCTGAAATCACAAAACATGGCGGCATCGCCATCTGTGCGCCGATTGCGCCTTATGCCGAAACACGGCGTAAAGTGCGTGAACTCGTTGAATTCGGGGGCGCTTTTGTCGAGGTACACGTCTCAACACCGCTGGAAGTCTGTGAGCAGCGTGACAGAAAAGGATTATATGCACTCGCGCGGGCCGGCAAGATTAAGCAGTTTACGGGCATTGATGATCCCTATGAGGTGCCAAAAAATGCCGAGGTTACAATTGATACTTCTGATATATCAGCTGATCTGGGTGCACACCGGGTGCTGGTCAAGTTGGAAAGTATGGGTTTTATTTGATACGCGCCGCAAATGGGCATAATAAAAAAGAGGCGCTAACCCGCATTTCTCAGTGCGCACTGTGCTACTGCGACGGTCACTTGACACGCCCTGTGGGCATTTTAATCGGCCAGGGTCCTCGACATAATGTCAACGATGCCTGCGGACGCTTGGTCGTAAAACCCATACAGTGCGCATCCATTAACCGTCTCGCTACCAAGTCTGGTGTGAAATGCGGGCTGAAGCCTCTTTTTAAATCTGAGCTGTTAAATGACATGCGTTATTTATTCACAGGTTAAGCTAAACCCTACTTGGCGTATTTTTTGC
>JAHEKD010000269.1 GCA_024638545.1 Gammaproteobacteria bacterium | reverse complement strand
ATAGGGTTGCCATCTAGCCAGTCCCGGCAGAAAAACCTGTCGTCGGAACAGGACCGGAATCAGGAAATAAGTCAGGGACATAAACGCGAGTGTTGTGCCAAGCACTACGGTGGCGTGAAAGTGGCCCGGAACGTAAATAGTGTTATGGATAATGATATTGATTTGCTCAGTGCCCATCACCACGCCGGATATTCCCCCTATAAAACCAAATCCGACAAGCGATATGAACATTCCCGAAAACACCGGGTTGCCCCAGGGCGCTTTCCTAAGCCACTCAAACAGCCCGCGTTTAAAGCCTTTGGCGCGCTGAGCAACTTCGATGGAGCCGGGCACAGTCAGACCGTGGACCATACTGGCCAGAACAGCCAGATACATGGCATAACTTGTGTTAAAAATTTTCCAGGTTGAACTGATGCCGGGATCGACCAGCACGTGATGAGCCGAAGCCAGCTGCAGGAAGAAAATATACAGTAAAAACGCCATACGGCTGACTTTTTCTGACAATGGCCGTGCGCCAAATACAATTGCTGCGATGGCATACCAGACTGAAACATGCGCCGCAACATTAATCTGCTGGGAGGAATGTCCGAAGCCCCACCAGACCAGCCGGTACATGACTGCATCGATATGGCCGATAATACCCAGTGACCAAAGCCAGGTTGGAACCAGGATAATTGCACCTGCGGCGATAGTAAAAATGGCGATGATACATGCCGTCAGGGCCCCGAAGGTCACCAGCGGAATTGAACCCTCATAGGTATTTTCTTCCTTGGCAACAACCAGCGTGCCGAGGAAAATAAAGCAGCCAATGAGTGCACCGACAGCAAATAGTATCAGGCCGAGGTAAAAATTCGGATTCGCGGGCATGGGCACATAGGAGGTCATCATGACCGATGCATCACCATTCAATACCGCCAGATTATTGACCACTGCACCAATCAGCATCAACGCAAATGCCAACCAGCCCAGCCGCGGCGTTGCCAGCCGGCAGCGCAGAAGTGTTGAAGAGCAAAAGTAAAGCACCGCAATTTCGAAAAAAATTATCCAGTAAATCAGCATGTTCACGCCATGGATCGTCAACATTTGATAAAAGCGATCTGCAGGCAGCAAGTGCACTGCGGGCCAGCGTGTCAACGTCACCAGCAGCGCCGTAATGCCGCCAACCAGAAGCATTACCACCGCCATCACTGCATTGGCCCGAATCAGCATCTCAGCCGATTTATGAAACTGCAGCCCTGATTCCGGGCAGGTTCTGAATTGCTCTGTTTTCATTGTCCAGCCTCCGTAACATAAATTTTACCGACCATGTTATGGTGACCGATGCCGCAAAACTCATTGCAGATTATGGTTTGATCGATATCTGTATCAGGGGTCACAGTCAACACCATCTCATAGCCCGGTACGATTTGCGTGTTAATATTGACTGGCTGCAGCGAAAACCCGTGTTGCCAATCCATAGAGGATATATGTAACCGGTAGGTTTGGTCCTTTTCCAGTTCCAAAAGCGGCCACCATGACCATAATCGGGCAACCAGATATACGTCACTGCCTGGAGGTGGATGCACAACAGGTATTTTTTGGTCTGTTTCGGTGCGGACTGTGTACTCGTCAACCATCGCCTGGGCCTTCTTCATAAAGGCGGCGGGCGTGGTACGGTAAGCTTCGTTAGACAGATTTTGCTTACCGTAGACATGCCATAGCGGCATCATGATGAACATGATGATTGACCAGGTTAGCGCAATAAGTATCCACGTGAACTCGACTCTGTCCAGTGGTTGTTTCCACCATATGGTTTCTGAAGGTGGTTGGATTGTGCTCATGAACTCATCTCCACTGATGATTTTTGGTTACTGACTGATAGGGATGGTTATAATCTCCATGATGCCCCATACAATGTAAAAAACTGTAGGCATAACAATACCAATGAATAACAACAGAAAAGGATTATCCAGGATCTTCTGCATGACTGGCACTCGTTCTTTTTTTGTATCGCTATTTTCCTGATCCATAGTACGCTCCGTAGTAGTAATTGGGACAAAATTTAATGCAAAAATGCCTTTTAAAAGGCTACCACAATCACTCATGACTAACATTGATGTATATCAAGCACAACTGTTTGACATACATCAAGTCACAACGTCAGCTGTGCAAGTATAGTCAGGCAACCTGGAACCAGGAGGTGATCGATCTATCTCATCGCGAAACGTAATGTATTTTCACGATTACGGATATTTGAAACGCACCGGCATTCACCTGCAATTTATGCCTGTGCCCTGGTCGGCTCGACGACGCTACGGAGTTTAGTCCTGGATTAAATTTGATGATTGCTTAAATTGATTATAAATAGGCTTCAAATTGGTAACCTCATGAGGTATGTTAGCCAGTGTTACCCACAAAATTTCTGATCGGTCACTGCACAAATGTATCTGCTTTAACGACATTGAAAAAAGAAATCACAATAATCAGCTCTGCTTACCTGCGCATCGCAAGCTTTTCGATATTGCTTGCTGTTCTCAGCGGTTGCGATCAGCAATCTGCACCCGGACCTGAAATTCATGATACAAAATATCAGGCACTCGGCGCTGACGGACAACCGCTTGATGACAGCGGGCAAATCGGTGTTTGCGTGCTGGATCAATTCACCGGATTAGTTTGGCAGGTGAAATCTGATCTATCAGGGCTCAATGACTGGCGTAACACCTATACCTGGTACAATCCTGAGGAATCTTCGGGCCCGGAACTTGACTATCGCGGAACTGCAAATGGCGGAAGCTGTCTTGGAAGTGACTGCGATACCTGGGATTACGTCAGAGCGATCAATCAAATCGGGCTTTGTGGTTTCAGCGACTGGCGAGTGCCTTCACGGGATGCATTGGCCTCCATTAGCGATATCAGGAAGTTGAAGACTCCCCCGACGATCAACAAAAATTATTTCCCTTATATCCAGGCGGATGAATACTGGTCTGGAAATGATTACCATTTTCAGTGGCAGTCGGCATGGGCATGGAATTATAAATACGGTCATGACCGTGTCGACTGGAAATCTTCCGCTAAATACCTGCGTCTGGTCAGGGGCACAGCGCTACAGCTGGAACGGGTTAAAGACTAGGTGTCCGGTTTAATCGGCAAGGCGATGTACGGGTCTTCAGGATGAGGAGTTTGATCAATGCCTGCCTGGTACTGGTTATTATGCTGGTTTCTCTGAGCGCTTATCTGAGGCTGACTCATTCCGGCATCGGTTGTGAAAACTGGCCGGAGTGTTACGGGCGAATTGGTGATACTGCAGCCGTCGAGACGCCAGATAATTCACAAACGCCCTATCAGGATCTAGTCAGCCAGGCAAACCAGCCGCTATCGTGGACAACGCCGTTACACCGCCTGGTTGCGAGTACGCTCGGTTTGCTGATTGTGTTTCTAACCATCGCGGCGGTGAGAAAAAAGACGGCTCGTCTGGTTTGCCTTTGCCTGCTCGGTTTGACGGTATATCTGGCAATTCTGGGGATTCGCTCAGGCAGTTTATATGACCCGTCAGTAATTATGGGCAATTTGAGTGGCGGCTTTTTAATGCTGGGCCTGTTAGGTTGGCTGGCGTTTAGTCAAATCCCGGCGTCCAGTGACCAGGCAGATAAGTACTCTTTAAAATTCTTAACGTCGCTGGCCCTGGTGGTGGTCTGCTTGCAAATCCTGATAGGCGGTTTAACCAGTGCCAACTTTGCAGCGACAGCCTGTCTGACATTTCCGGATTGTCACGGCACCTGGCTTCCAGATGCACATCTATCCAGGGCATTTGATTTATCCAGTGAACATCAAGTTAATGATTCGGGTATTGTTATCGGTGGTGCAGAACGAATGGCGATACATAAACTGCATCGCATTGGTGCCGTCCTGGCATTATTGCTGGTGATCGCCCTGGGCATCACAGCGATTCGTGCGGGTGGATCGTTGAGGTACGCCGGCATGTTGATAATCCTGCTGGTTATTCTGGAATTTGCAGTTGGCGTGATGGCAGTGGTGAGTGCCTTACCTATTACCCTGGCTGTATCGCATAACTGGCTGGCAGGCATATTAGTGCTGGCACTGTTATGGATGCTAAGCCTGACTCGCAGATCAGGCTGACTGCACGCTGCCAAAAAGAAGGAATCATTATGAAAATATTTGCGTCTAATCAGATAGTTGAAAATTCCAGCCCGCTTGCAGCGACTTTAAAGTCACGGTGCAACTACTGACCGTAAAGCGCATGCGAATCAGGCACAAATCATGGCAAAGGTAATCTTAATAAATCTAATCGAATTAGGTACGAAGTGCTCAAGATGAAATCCAAAATGACAAAACTAAACCTGATACTCATCGGCATCATTATACTTTTGCTTGGAGCCTGGTTTTACATGGACCAGAGACACAGTGGACCAATAATCGCAGACGACGTTGGTTTTGTTTACTCCCCACCAAGGCCGATTGGCGAATTTCAACTGCTTGATCTTGAAAATGAATCAATCAATGAAAACCATTTTGCCGGGAAGTGGTGGGTCGTTTATTTTGGTTTTACCTATTGCCCGGATGCCTGCCCGCTGGCACTGAGTGACATGAAAAAAATCAAAACCAGCCTTCACAACAAGATCAGACAGAAGACAGATTTCGTTTTTATTT
>JAHEKD010000268.1 GCA_024638545.1 Gammaproteobacteria bacterium | reverse complement strand
ACGACCAAAGGCCGGCATTATGTTATCAGCATATGTGCCGGCACAAGGGCCCGCAGGCATCGTTGACACTATGTCGAGCTGACCGAGTAAAATGCCCACAGGGCGCGGCAGGGGACCGTCGCAGTAGTAGGGTGGTGAGAAATGCGGTCTAGAGTCCTAATACTTCAAGAACAAAAACGAGTTATTCATCGAGATATTAAGCCGGAAAATATTTATCTAAGATTAGATGGATCATTTTGTATATTTGATTATGGATTGGTTGAGCATGCAGGTTATGACGATCTGTCAACCGGTAAGGAATTATCACAATACCAGACCAGGACAACGACTCCTATTGGTACTCCTATGTATATGGCGCCGGAACAATTTCTCGGACAAAACATAGATCATCGATCAGATATATTTTCACTGGGTCTGGTAGTCTGGGAATGTCTGACAGGAAGGCCTGTGCGAAAAACAAACGCAAACGAAACAGAAATTAATTGGCATGAAATTCAAAATCAAATTCCTGATGTGTCAAGTATCAGGCCGGACGCACCGGCTGAACTCGATAAGATTATTCGAACGATGGTTTCCATAAACCCTGACGAACGGTATTTGAGAGCCAAGGATTTATATAAAGACGTTTATGACTTTAGATACAGTGGTATTACGCCAACTGGTCGGACGTTAGGTACCGTATTTATTGCGACTTCTTTTGAGAATGCCTTTGACAAGATATTTGAATCACTGAAATTCAGTTGTCTCGATGCCAGTTTGTTAGCTCGTCGTATTGATAAAATTGTCTATCTGGAAAATATCTGGAACCAGATCGCAAAAGAAATTGAATTTTCTAAGATAGTGATTGCTGATTTTACATTTAATTCAGGCACTGAAACGCCTAATGCCAATGTGATAACTGAAGCAGCGCATGCAAGAGCATTGGGTAAGCCGCTAATTATTATCATGCAAAATGATCCTGAAAAACTACCATTTGACTGGCGACACACGCCAGTTATACGCTACAGGGCAACGCAGGAAGGTCTGTTTGATTTGAAGCAACAAGTTAAATCAAAACTCGAGCATTTAATTAGGATAGGATAACGTGAAATTTCAGACAATCAAAATTACCAATATTAATATATAATTAAATCAATAATTTAAATATTTAAATTAAACTATAATCTGATGTATTCAGGGCGCCGGGTAAAGTAATGTTCGGAAGACCTGATGATGCGCATAAAAGGTTATAGCGTGTGGCGACAGTGATTACAGATTAAGGCTTTTAATTGAGGAGCCGGGCTTACCGCATCGCACGATTGAATGCGATTTTGGACACCCATAACTCACATTATAAAATGTACAAGCCTGTCAACATGTTTATGAATAAAGTTACACTCGCTGGAATCTTTAAAACACAAGTAACTGTGGTGCGGCAACAAGCGCCAGACCAAGCACTGCTATCACCAACCCCGATATCAGCTTTAGCCAGCGTCCCTGATTTTCTTGCAATTTATGGTGCCCCAAAGTAATGACTGCAATAGTGACCATCACCGTATCGTCAAACATATAAGCAATTATGTAGAGCGAAAGATAAGCATAGTACTGCCAGGATGGCAGTTGATAAAGCGTTAAAACATGCGTATAAAGCGCTGGCAGTCCGGCAGTGCATAGCAGTTCGATTAAATTGACGACGGTGGCTAAAACGACTGCACCTACAAGTGCCGGCATTACCGTTTCCGCATGGACAATCCGGCGCACGCGCACGTACAGACCCGGTTTAGACCGCTCAGGGATGGTTAATGAAACGCCCTTATTCAAGGTAAAAAAGTCTTTAACGTGAATTGAGCCAATAAGCAGCGCAACCACTCCCAGTCCAAGCTGCAGTGGCCGCGAGAAACCGATTAGCAAGAACGTGTTCAACCAGGCAGCCATAAAGGCATAGTACACCAGCCCGCTGATGATCACGAACGTGCCCGCAATCAGGATGATCCTTCTGCGTTGTTTGATATTTACGAGCACACTAAGCAAAAATAACAGCACCCACATGGCGCAAGGATTGAACCCATCAACCAGGCCAACCGCCACTGTAAATAGTGGCAAACCAATATCGGCCGGGATGAGTTTGCCAAAAATTGGCAGATCAATTGACGATGAATCGGATGCCCGCGGTATTCCGAACTGCATCAACTGCTCGATCATCGGCGGGGTTTGCACCGGGTCAAAGCCAATGAGCATGCGCTCACAAATAACAAACGTAGGTACGCCAGGGCGGTCAACATTATTGACCTGATTCAGCTCGGTGAAACGTTGCCGCACGACAGGCTTGACCAAGTCCTGGATGACTACAGTTAGATCGGGATGCTGAATCCCCATGTCAGCCAGATACGATTTGGCAGCCGCGCAGTGTGGACACCCAGCGCGAACATATACCGTGATCGTTGGGCAAGCCAATGATGTTTCGGTTTTAGCTGCCGCCTCCAACTCCCAGGACAAAGACCACAGCAGCAGCCAAACCAGCGAAAGCAAAAAACGAAGTCCCGTGGCCGACAAGATAATGTGACAGTTCCTTAAATTTCGTACCTTCGAATTCAGCAGATCCTGGATCATCAACGGCAAGCAGTTTTTGTCATCTTTGACATATTGGCTCAATTGTGTAGCGTATCTATTATTCAGGACGCGTATTGGCCCATCATGAGTAAACGACAATCCTATACCTATATTTATTTTGTCTGCTTGATTATTGTCAATTTCCAGTTATGAATTAACAAAGCATCGAGATACAGTTGGGCAGCACTGCCAAAGTTGTTGAAGCGAATCACCTAGACTAAACATGAATCCCATATCTATTCGCTATCTCTAAAATAGTATGGCTTTCTAGATTATTGTGAGGGTACATATAATGATATTTCGTAACAGCAACATAGATGCCTCACCGTTGGTTCTCTTGTTGTATTCAAGAGAAGTACGCATATATATGCGCATAACTATTAGCTAATAAAAAGTGACGGAGGATTTTAAATTTGATTCCTCCGATACCTTTAAACTCAAAGAAAAAGTCACATCAGTAAGTCATTAAAATTCAATAAGCCACGTAAGTTAAACGTATTTCTGTTAAACGGTTAACTGAACAGGCCTACCTGACAGCGATTCTAGAACTCGGCAATGCGGCTTATCATCGAAACGGGTCAGTGTCGCTAAGCTGCTTTTTGATATTGCCTTATTCTGTTCA
Source organism: Gammaproteobacteria bacterium (assembly GCA_024638545.1). Taxonomy (GTDB): domain Bacteria; phylum Pseudomonadota; class Gammaproteobacteria; order Arenicellales; family JAHEKD01; genus JAHEKD01. The sequence continues at coordinate 1,441 of JAHEKD010000268.1, read as the reverse complement.
GAATATGATTATCGAGTCGCTGAATCTTCTTGGTCTTGGACGCGTAAACGATAGTCTGATAGCCTCTGGAAACAAGTTGATTTGTCTGGGCATCAAAAAACTCAAAAACCACATCGAAAGACGCATTTTTAATGTTCTTGGTGCTCACGACACAGCTTAACTTCTGGAATGGATAGACTTCCGCTAAGTAATCATTATGCGCCTGTTTGGTGATGAATACGCCATCGAGTTCAAACATATTTTCAAATATGCACTCGCTGAACCATGCCTCCCGGCACATGCCTTGCCATTCAAAAAAGCTGGAAAAATAGATATTTCCATAGGCGTTTGAGTCCTTCAGGTAAGTGTTAATAGGAATTTCAAACTTTTTTTTTGACCAGGGTATACGGGGATGATGTTTAGAGCTTCATTTTTCATTTAAATACCTCAATATATCTGTTAAAGCGTAAGACACCATTTCTCATAAGGTGAATTTCTCTTACGTGAAAATTATCGATACGCAGGCCACATGCCGTAGCCTTCGTTGTGCATTTCTCATGATACATTAGATCAATTAAGATGAAAAATTAGTAATTATTACAAATTTAATGTAAGGCATGCATAAAGGACTATTCAATTTACGAATAATTTGCCGAGCTATCGTTTTAAATTTTAAAGATGAGTATGCCGTCGAAACCATGGCGGAGCGCCAGCGCTACTGTTCCTAATACGTCACTGCATCTGAACAGTTTCACGGATGTCTGGCAGATTATGCCCGGACCCAACGACGCAGTATTCGGTATAGTTATAACCGGTGTAATAAACCAGCCAAACGTAACCTGTGGCGAACCACTATTAAAAACAGATGGCAATTACCTTATGCATTTATCATTATGGATATAAACAAGCTATAACTTATTTGGTGAAAACCATTAATGAGCCCTTATTTATTTGTCGACACAGAAGTTGAAATTGCGACGACAAATACGTTATCCGAGCTGGCAAAATAGTTATAAATAATACCGACATATGGTTACCTGGAAATGCACAAAGTAACTTATTCATAGTTGATGGCGGTTAGTTTAGTTCATTTCTTCATTATCAGCCTTTAATGATAGATATGTGAAAACAAATCCAGCATAACAACCATATTAAATAAACCAGGTGTTAATTCTTTGGCCGAATATGTTGGTGCTGACAAACATATCAACATTCAGGAAAGAATGTTGCAACGGCATTCGTGGATTGCTCAGACACCTGGGGCAGTGAATAGTGTCCGTGTATTATATCTTCATGATCCAGAGCGCGCAGGTTGGGAGAAAGTCTCAGAGCTTGTTCATGAAGATGATTAGCCACTTTCCCAATGTTTCCCGAGAAAGAGATTTGTTCCAAAATAAAACAACATTTGGGTATGCCTTGGAAGGTTCCTGTCTGGCAGGAACATCCTGATGATGAACTAATT
>JAHEKD010000267.1:1133-4657 GCA_024638545.1 Gammaproteobacteria bacterium | reverse complement strand
GAAAAAATTTAAACAACAGGTAAGCACCAGACAGCAAACGCCGGTCAGCGCTGCCGCTAAACTAATTGAGGCACTATTCCCATGCTCGGAAAACTAAATCATATTGCTATCGCTGTTGCTGATTTGCAGTCAGCCAGCGACCTGTACCGTCTTGCATTCGATGCAACAGTATCTGCACCCCAGGCTCTGCCGGATCACGGCGTTACAACCGTCTTTGTCGAGCTTCAAAATACCAAACTGGAATTACTGGAACCGCTCGGTAATGATTCACCCATTGCCAAATTTCTGGAAAAAAACCCGGCGGGCGGCATTCATCACTACTGTATTGAAGTGGATGATATACAGGCGGCGATTAAGACGGCCGGTGCGAATAACCTGCGTATTCTTGGCAATGGTAAGCCAAAAATCGGTGCACATGGAAAACCTGTAGTGTTCGTCCATCCCAAAGACATGCTTGGCTGCCTGGTAGAATTTGAGGAAACTTAGGTTGCGTCCAGGTTTTGGGATTATCAGCGCTTGCTGATTTTGTCTCATTAATTTTCTGGGGTTAGGTTTTTGGTCCTGTACGCATGTTACGCTCCGTTCCGCTGACTATGACGGCTAACCCGCCATTTCTCACCACCCTACTTCTGCGACGGTCCCTTGCCACGCCCTGTCGCCATTTTACTGGCGTATTGTGTTCACAGGAAAGGTGAAAGCCCAGCAGGCTTCATTGTTGATGAGGACACGCTTGCCTGAGCATAAGATGATAATCTGACATTTGAAGTGCCTATCCCGAAGTCGTATAAGTTTGCCCGAATCCTAAAAGCCTTGGGTATGGGAGCAAAGAAAGCTACAATTTTCATAAATTGTATAAATTGATTATTGCATAACTCAAATCTGTGCCGCTACTCAGCCGTCTGCAGGGAAAAGCGGTTCGTTGTGAAAAACTTTTGCTGACGCCTTGCCATTCAATCGCGGCAGATAAACCATCAACGGCATTACCCGCCTGGCATCTTAAAGTTTGACTTAAGTTGTATTTAATCTTGTAAACGCATTGCATTACAAAGTAACAATTCAAAACTATTATTAACAATTTTTATAGACTGGTCCATCGGATTTCGATGCATAAAGTGCTATACTAATATGGTCAGTGTGTCTCGATTGGAAAGTGGAGGCGCACAACTGGGAAGGTTAAAGTACTTTACCGGGAAGGGTTAAGTGCTTTCGATGAACATATAGAAACAATAATTTGAGGGGCCTGTTTATGGACATTTCAAATAAAATGGCGTCGCTGGTAATGACTTTGTTGTTGTTGGTTGGCGGCTTACTCATCCAAACCGCAGCACGCGCAGCACCGACTGTTTCAAACGTACTGCCCAAGACAGCAATTCTCTACGAGTCGCAGGTTTTTACTGTTTATGGACAAAACCTGAATTCCCTTTACAATCCGTGGATAAAGAATTGCAGGAATCTGGTCAAGCTTGTACCCAGGTTTGGTGACGATCCCAAACGCATCAGGCGATTTAGATGCACGCCTTTTCAGATGGGCAACATGGACGCAAAGATTCGATACACTACGCAGAATCCGCCCTCTACCATCCCTCTTTACATATTCACTGTTAACGTTAAGGGGCCTGAGGTCACCAGCGTTACACCAAACATGCTCACTTATGGCCAACTGTCTACCATAACCGTTAAAGGAAATCGCCTAACACCATCTACAAAGCTCTTTATTGAGCACTGCTGGCAAATGAAGCGTATCTCAGGCGGCAGCTGGACTGAGCGAAAATTTACCTGCTGGCCGCGATATCGACCCGGTGTGAAACGCGGCTATGTGAAAGTTGGCTGGAATGGCAGAACGGTATTAGCCAAACAATTTTTTACCACTGTCAAGGGTCCGACAATTACAAGCGTGTCATCGAATTCGCCGCTGGTTCTAGGACAAAAGGCCTACATTCGTGTAAGGGGCGCAAACCTGTCGCCGCGGATGGGCCTGACCATGCAGGGTTGTACAAACATACAGCATCTGGGGGGAGACAAGGTTGCAGGAACATCAACCATGAGAATCTTTACCTGTACACCTCGATATTCGGGTGGGACAAAAAAGGTGGTTATTTATACAGACCGGTCTTACCCAAAGGGCAAAGTATGGGAGGGCACGCTGTTTGTCAATACGCCGGCAATCACCTCGATCACTTCTGATGTCATCATTGGTGGTCAGCCGTCGGCGTTTAGAGGTCAGCCTGTCAACATTACGGTGACTGGCCGGTTCCTGAGTTCCAATGTAATACTTCGCTACAGCACAAACACGCAGCCCCTGAATTTTGTGGCCTGCTATGGCATGAAAGGTGCAGGTGGAAATACGGTAATCAGAAGATTCACCTGTAATGCAACCTGGTCCGGCTATTACAATTGGATTCGATTTGGTATCTATGACAGTGGTCAGCGTAAATTCCTGCCATTTCAGGGTCGTACAACCAGAGTCAACGACCCTCGTATCAGGCTATATTTTTCCAGTGTCGGCAGCGTCACGCCGCGTTCGGTTGATTACAATAAATACGTGACTTTCACTGTGCGAGGGAACGGTTTCTGGCGCAGAACCAATATGAGGCTGCCTGGATGTACGGGCATACGTAAGCTGTCAGGCGGCACAACGACACTCCAGCGTTTTTCATGCCGGGTTATCAGAATGGGCACTTTAAATGGAACCATACTGGATGGTTTCCGCGTCATGCGCAGATTTAGCGTGACGGTTATTGAGCCCACTCCACCACCGCCACCACCGCCTGTTAATCCACCCGACCCTTTTGTATGCAGCCCTATCACCAGAAGGGGTGTGGGCACGGGGGCAAACTTCTTATTTGATATGGGTCAGACCTCCGGTACTTTCCGTCTTGACTATGACACGCAATTTGTCAAAGATGAGATTATAGTCACGGACGAGAACAACACCCGGACCCTTTTCCGCTCGGGCTGTGTCGGTACACAGGGATTTGTGAGTCGTAACATCTCATTCAGCACAAGAAAAGTAAAAATTTACGCCGTTCCAAACTGTGACGGCAGTACAACCACTACGGTATGGGAAGTACGGGCGAATTGCCCTTGATAATGCTTGAGTCAGGCTGGAATCACTAATGTTTGGGTTCCAGCCTGGCGTAAGATGCAGATGTATAAAAGCCAATGATCTCAAATAAAATTACAATCCTGTTTGTTTTGTTACTTGCAGTGACCGTCGCATTTGCAGTTGTCATGCGCTTGAAACCCGCGGCAGATGGTTTTTCAGATATGACTGAAATCAGGCAGGATGTTTCCACAGGGCCCGGCAATCATCAGGTAAAAGCAGCTACTGACAATACGGCTGCGTTTTCAACGGGAGGCATCGGCGTTGAAGCTGAAACCGGGACATCGAAACATGGTCAGTCAAGGCCGCAACTCACAGCCGATAATAGTCACCATAACTTAAGTTATGCAAAGAATCCACCATCTTCAGTGGCGGAGAAATCCACCGGTACGTTACAGGTCTTCGAGATGGAATTTGAGCC
>JAHEKD010000267.1:0-1079 GCA_024638545.1 Gammaproteobacteria bacterium | reverse complement strand
ATACTGCCTTTGCCGATTTAGGTTTAATGATGCAGGATTCTTATCTGGTTAATAAACCGTGTGTCGAATGCAGACAGCTGTTTGTTGATATGTTTACGAATCCTCAGGCTGATCTTGAATTTCGGGTGCTTTCAATGGAGACTCTGTCAGGCATTGCAAATTACGAGAATTCACAAGCGCTCATCAGTGAATTTATCAAGCAGCTTGTCAGCCTAAATGAGCCAGGTTCTGACCCGGCTTCAGCTATTGTTGTTGACGAAATCAAAAACATCCTGCTCGAAACAGGCAATGATTTAAATATCAAGACACTGGTTGATTTTTATATCGGAAAAACCGATATTTTGACGGATAATCCGCTGTTATTGATGAGCGCAGAAACCAGATCGCTCGTTGAGCAGGAGATTTCAACAATGCTGAGCGAGCATTATGATCGTAAATTAATCGCGACAGTGCTGCGGGATGCTTTTAAAGAAAATCCGACCCAACATGCTCAAAATCAATTAATCGATCTTGACTATCCTGAGTTATTTGTTGAACTCGCACTGGCTGCCCAGCAATCAGGATTGACCAGTCAAAAGGATTATTTTATTGACCATATATACCAAAACCTGCCGCCTGATGATGCACTAAGGGGCATGTACGGACTGTCTTCCAGAAATCTGGATACGCCTGAAAACTTTTATGAAAGGACAAAACGCTGGGCACAACGGAATATAGGCAGGTATACAGATGCCTTCGATGAAATATTCTCTAACTACCACAACAATGCTGACCGTTCGCTAAAGTCTGTTGCGATAGCCCTGGCTGGGAATTTATACAACGAAAGTAAAGCCAGGTCGATTTTAGACAGGGCGCTTGGTATTGAATCCGATCCGCTTATCAGGAAGATGATTATTGATGAACTCTACAGGCTCAGTGATGCCGATCAAATTTGAAGACAGAATCAGATAATGCCTTTGGTGTATTGCTTACATTGCTTCGGATTCACGCAACACAAACAGACCACCCTCGATATCGCTTACCAGTATGCTGCCGCTTGGTAAAAATGGGTAGACACCCCTGGTGAACCCATTATGATC
>JAHEKD010000002.1:13882-18915 GCA_024638545.1 Gammaproteobacteria bacterium | reverse complement strand
GCCTGAGCAAAGAGATAAGTTCATAAGCGAATTCAAATCATTTTTAATGAAAAGCTATGCTCAGGGGCTGTTCCAGTATTCGGGTCAAAAGATTATTTATCAGCCAGCCCGGTACAACGAAGATAAAGACAAAGCAATAATCGAAGCCGTGTTGCAGACAACAGATCGAAATATTCCTGTCGCCTTCAAACTACAGCAGGGTCCGGACGGTCAATGGCGAATCTATAACGTCGTTGCAGACGGTATTAATCTAATTACAAATTTCAGAACCAGCTACACCTCCATCATTCAAAAGCAGGGCATGGATGGATTAATCGATAGTTTGGCAATGAAAAATAAATTATAGAAAATGACTTCCGCTAATCAGACACAAACCTGCGAGGTGACGGGTGATATGACTTTTGAGCAAGCCATGCAGGTATTCGAGTCAATCAATATTTCAGCGATTAATTTGAATGATATAACAATAGACCTTGGTGCAGTCGAGCAATCTGACAGTGCAGCTTTGGCAATCATGCTGGAATGGACAAACCAGGCCCGCAAAAACCGCAAAAAAGTTAGTTTTAGCCACGTGCCGGAGCAGCTGATGCGTTTAATTGAAATGACGCATCTAGATGAAATTTTAAACTTGGCATCGGTAAAATGATCACAGCAGAGCAAATTAAAGACTGGATAACTGCCGGACTTGAGTGTGTGCATATTGAGGTGGAAGGTGACGGTCAGCATTTTTTTACTACAATTGTAGCCGAGCAGTTTGAAGGCATATCCAGGATCAAGCGCCATCAAATGGTCTATCAGGTTCTCGGGGAAAGGATGAAGGCGGAAATACATGCCTTGTCCATGAAAACACTTACACCGTCTGAATGGCAACAGTCTCAAGACTGAGCTGTTTTTTAAAAGGCTGCTTAAGCTATAATCAGGTTCTTAAATTTAAAGGTTTAACATGGATATTCAACAGCAAATTGATCAGGTTGTTCGAGAAAATGACCTGGTGTTATTTATGAAAGGTACGCCTGATTTCCCGCAGTGCGGATTTTCCGGTCGCGCCGTGCAAATCCTTACTACGCTTGGAACACCATTTGTGGGTGTCAATGTCCTTGACAGTGATGAAATTCGAGAAGGCATTAAAGTATTCTCAAACTGGCCGACAATTCCCCAGCTTTATGTAAAAGGCGAATTTATAGGTGGCAGTGATATTCTGATGGAGATGTACGAGACCGGCGAGCTGCAGGATTTATTGGCCCCGGCATCTGTCGATGACACTTAGCTGACATCACCCGGGTGGATAAACTCATTATTAAAGGTGGTTTCCCGTTAAGCGGAGACGTACAGATTTCGGGTGCTAAAAATGCGGCCCTGCCGGTGTTAATATCGTCACTGCTTGCCGAAGAACCCGTAAGAATAACAAATGTCCCCTATCTGAATGATATCAAAACGACAGTTGCGCTGCTGGCCCAGCTGGGTGTGGAAATAGAGCTGGATAACAGCCAGGTGGTCAACGTCGATGCCAGCGTCGTAAACACAGTTTGCGCCCCCTATGAACTGGTGAAAACAATGCGTGCCTCCGTGCTGGTGCTCGGTCCGCTTCTGAGTCGATTTGGCAGGGCGGAGGTGTCAATGCCAGGTGGTTGTGCTATCGGCTCCAGGCCGGTCAATTTGCATTTGAAGGGTTTTGAGGCGATGGGGGCACGTGTCAGTGTTGAAAATGGCTATATTGTTGCTGAGTGCGATCACCTTAAAGGCGCCAGAATATTCATGGACCAGGTTTCCGTGACCGGTACAGAGAACATCATGATGGCCGCCGCCTTGGCCGAAGGTGTAACCATCATTGAAAATGCTGCCAGGGAGCCTGAGGTCGTTGATCTTGCATGCTTTATTAACACAATGGGCGGGAATATTTCCGGCGCCGGCACCAGCGAAATCAGGATTGAGGGTGTCAACAAGCTTGGAGGGGGAGAGCACAGGATTATTCCGGATCGCATTGAAACGGGTACTTATCTGATTGCAGCTGCAGTCACCGGTGGCGACGTCTGTACAAGAAATACAAGTCCCGGAATGCTGGATGCAGTGCTTGAAAAACTCAAGGAAGCTGATGTTGAGATAGAAGTAGGTATTGACTGGATTCGCGTGCGGGGGAAAGGAAAACGACCCAGAGCGGTTAATGTAAGAACAGATCCTTATCCGGCGTTTCCAACGGATATGCAGGCCCAGTTTTTAATGATGAACTGCATAGCGCAGGGCACTGGCCTTGTCACTGAAACAATCTTCGAAAATCGTTTTATGCATGTGCATGAACTTCAGCGAATGGGCGCCAGCATAAAGCTTGAAGGACACACGGCAATCGTAACTGGTGTCAATAAACTGTTTGCCGCACCGGTGATGGCGACCGATCTGAGGGCTTCTGCCTGTCTGGCGATTGCCGGGCTGGTTGCAGAAGGTGAAACATTGATTGATCGTATATATCATATTGATCGAGGTTATGATCGTATCGAAGAGAAACTCGCACAACTAGGAGCCTCAATCAAACGCGTTAGCGGGCAAGAATACAAAAAAATGACGGATTTAACACCATATCAGTCGCCTCATATCGCTGTTTCAAATTAACACGCTTTCAAAGATAAAAGCACAGTGCCAGAGGAAATGTGATGCGTTTAAAGATCGCCTTATCGAAAGGACGAATCCTAGATCAAGTCTTGCCGGTGTTTGAACGCGCTGGACTTGAACTTGCAGAACACCCTGATGATAGTCGAAAGTTAGTCATACCTGTGAAAAGCAGTCCGATCAGCGTTGTTATTGTCAGAGCGACAGATGCTCCGACATATGTCAGATTAGGCGCAGCAGACCTGGGAATTGTCGGTAAGGATGTACTGATGGAAACAGGTGGAAGTGATCTGTATGAACTGTATGATACGGGGCTTGCACGCTGCCGCTTATCACTGGCGCAATTATCAAATTTACCAGCTACCGGGAAGCCTGTGCTGGGTAAAATTAAAGTTGCCACCAAATATGAGAAGATTTCACGTGAATACTTTGCCAGCAAAGGCATACAGTGCGAGATTATCAAACTCTACGGTTCGATGGAACTTGCGCCGCACGCCGGTCTGTGTGATCGTATCATCGATCTGGTCGACAGCGGCAGCACATTGAAAGCTAATAATCTGATTGAAACCGAAACCATTGCGCATATCAGTGCTAGACTAGTGGCCAACAAAGTGTCGTATAAGTTAAAGCGCGAGCAGCTAATGCCATTGATCGATAGATTGAAGCGGGCAATCGTATAACGATCATGAAATACCTGAGTACAGCTGATCCAAATTTTAAAAAACTGCTGGATGAATTGCTCAGTCGAGAGACTGCATATTCAGAAGATATAGTTACCAGCGTAGAAAGAATCCTGGCGGATATAAAAACTGATGGTGATCCGGCAATAATCAGCTACACATCAAAGTTTGACGGGCTTGAGACAGACAGTGTTGAGCAGCTTGAGGTTTCCAGATCTGAATTACACGATGCCCTAGAGAAAATTGACGATCAGTTAAGGACAGCACTGCAATATGCCGCCAGACGAATAGAAAATTACCATCGTCACCAGGTGATGGAAGACTGGCGTTTTTTTGACGAAGACGGTGCGGAACTCGGCCAACGCGTCACAGCACTGGATAAGGTAGGAATTTACGTGCCCGGCGGAAAGGCCGCATATCCATCATCAGTTCTAATGGCTGCGATTCCGGCAAAACTTGCAGGTGTGAAAGAGCTCGTTATGACTGTGCCGGCACCTCAGAATAAAATCAACAGCAGTGTGCTGGCTGCGGCGGCATTGGCCGGCGTTGACCGCGTATTCAAAGTCGGCGGTGCCCAGGCAATTGCGGCGCTGGCATATGGCACGCAAACGATTCCGAAGGTTGATAAAATTGTCGGACCGGGTAACGCTTATGTCGCTCAAGCCAAACGACTGGTATTTGGTGAAGTAGGTATTGATATGATTGCCGGGCCCTCTGAAGTCCTGGTGGTGAGTGACACAAGCGTCGATCCGGATTGGGTGGCCATGGATCTATTTGCGCAGGCTGAACACGATGAAATGGCTCAGTCAATTCATATCACCCTAGACGAAAAACATCATCTGGACGTTAAAACTTCGATTGACAAGCTCTTGCCGCACCAGCCCAGAAGGGCCATCATAGAAAAGGCCTTAACCAATCAAGGGGCACTCATCCTTGCTCAAACCTGCCAGCAGGTTGCCGATATAATCAATCGGACTGCACCTGAACATCTTGAATTAATGACAAAAGATGCAGATAGGCTCATGGCTTTAATACGTCACGCGGGATCGATCTTTATTGGTCGCTACAGCGCTGAAGTTCTGGGTGATTACTGTGCCGGACCTAACCACGTTCTGCCGACCTCGGGAACGGCAAAATTCAGCTCCCCGCTGGGTGTGTATGATTTTCAAAAAAGGACCAGCGTTGTTCGATTCAGCGAGAAAAGCGTAGTAAACGTCGCAGACGCGGCGGCGTATCTAGCCAGCAAGGAGGGCTTGACAGCACATCAATGCTCCGCTCAATACCGCAAAAAATCGAAGCAACGTTAATAACAGAGAATGAACGGACACAAGTGCATGTATGATTACACTTTAAGTTTCGATAACAGCACGCTGCATATTTCGCTGGCGGCCGCTATGAAAATCCTGCCTTTCGCGATGCAGTTACAGGCGCATCGCGCCCCGATGCCGTTTATGGGCGATCCAGGGTTTAACACAGCGGGGATTTTGTATAGATACTTAAAGCCATGAGTGAACAAAAAAAATGGCGTAATAAATTATTGCGTCCTGAATTGCTCACCATAGATGCATACCACGTGCAGCCGAGTTCAGGTCTGGTCAAACTGGATTTAATGGAAAACCCCTATGACTGGAGTGCGCTGTTAAAAAACGAGTGGGTTAAAAAGCTAAAACAGGTAAACATTAATCGCTATCCTGATGCAGTGCCCCAAAGTCTATGCAATACTTTAGCGATGCAGGCCGGACTGCCTGAAAA
>JAHEKD010000002.1:10974-13872 GCA_024638545.1 Gammaproteobacteria bacterium | reverse complement strand
ATTTTGGTGTGATGCTGGGTAATGGCTCGGATGAGCTCATTCAAATTGTTATCCAGTCACTGAGTGTTGAAGCAGGTCCCGTTTTAAGTGTTTCACCAACGTTTATCATGTATAAGCTTCTTTCAAAGGTCATAGGGAAGCAATATCTTGAAGTACCCTTGAATGCAGACTTTAGCTTGAATTTTCCGCATATATTGGAACAGATTAAACAACATAAACCGGTCTGTATTTTTCTGGCTTATCCGAATAATCCAACAGGCAATTTGTTTGACGAACAGCAGGTACTCCGCATTATTGCATCTGCGCCCGGACTGGTGGTTATTGATGAAGCCTACATGCCGTTTGCCGGCGTGACCCTGATAGACCGACTGGTCGATTTTCCGAACCTGTTAGTCATGCGAACACTTTCAAAAGCCGGGCTGGCCGGACTGCGTTTCGGCATGTTATTTGGTCATCAGTCCTGGCTTGATGAGCTGAACAAAATTCGCCTGCCGTTTAATATTAATTCCCTCACTCAGACGAGTGTTGAATTTGCGCTGGATCATTATGATTTTTTTCAAGACAATGCACAAAAGATTGTCGAGGAACGAAGTCGTGTTTTCAGGCAGCTTGAGTCTTTGCCCGGACTGGATGTATTTCCAAGTGATACCAATTTTATATTATTCAGAACGAATCTCTTAGAAGCGGAGCAGATTTTTGAAAGCCTGCTTGCAAGAAATATATTAATAAAATGTGTTCACAAGCCAGATACGCTGCTAGACCAGTGCTTGCGGGTTACAATAGGCACGGACGTGGAAAATGATCTTTTTCTGGACAGCATGAGAGATATTCTCAAGGAAAACATATGAGCAGAGAATGCACAGTTGAGCGTAGTACAAATGAAACACAAATCGTTATGAGCTTGAACCTCGACGGTAGCGGCAAGACTGAAATTGAATCCGGGATCGGTTTTTTTGATCATATGTTGGAACAGATTGCCCGGCATGGACTAGTCGATATCACCCTGAAGGCGCAGGGTGACCTCGAAATAGACGATCACCACACGGTGGAAGATGTTGGGATCGTATTCGGTCAGGCACTTGCTGAATCAGTTGGTGATAAAAAAGGCATAAAGCGGTATGGCCATTGTTATGTGCCGCTGGATGAATCCTTATCGAGAGTAGTTATTGATCTGTCAGGACGTCCGCACTTGAGTTTCAACGCCACATTCACCCGGTCATTGATTGGCGGCTTTGAGACTGAGCTGGTTCGTGAATTTTTCCAGGGTGTCGCCAATCATGCAGCAATGACATTGCATATTGATAACATTCGCGGAATCAATTCCCACCATATTACTGAAACAATCTTCAAGGCTTTCGGGCGTGCACTGCGGATGGCACTTGAAAATGATGTCAGGATGCCTGACATGATTCCGTCCACTAAAGGCAGTTTATGAGTCAAATTGTTGTCCTGGATCTGGGAACGGGTAATTTAAGGTCAGTGGCTAAGGCGGCAGAATATGCTGCTGGTTCAGGCTGCACTATCACGGTAACCCGACAACCCTCATTAATCTTGAAGGCAGACCGGATTATTGTTCCTGGTCAGGGGGCAATCGAATCCTGGCTGTGGGCTCTGTCGGATGAAAAACTCAAAACTGCTTTCCTGACAGCGTTAAGAAGTAAACCTGTACTCGCGATCTGCGTAGGTATGCAGGCACTGTTTGAATATGATTATGAACACGGCGGCCATGAGTGCCTGGGCCTGTTTGGGGGTGAGGTCGTGCGTTTTGAGCAGGGCAAATATGATGAGCAGGGATTGCCAATGAAAGTTCCGCAGATGGGCTGGAATCAGCTCAAAATCACTCGTGCACACCCATTATGGCAAGGTATTGACGATAATAGCTGGTTTTATTTTTTACATAGTTATTATGTATCTGCAACTGAACCGGAAATTATTGTCGGTGAAACGCACTATGGTATTACTTATGCCAGCGCTGTCGCGAGAGAGAATATATTTGCAATTCAGTGTCACCCGGAGAAGAGCCACCATGCGGGAATAAAGTTAATTGCAAATTTTATGAAATGGAGGGTATAAAAAAATGACTTGTCCGTTCACCTCACTATCCATTTATATAAAATAATGCATGACGGCTTATCCGGTACTCGCAAGTCGGCTCGAAGATTAATTTAGAAGATAAAAGATATGTTAGTAATACCTGCAATTGACATTAAAAATGGACAGTGCGTACGATTACGCCAGGGCAACTTGAATGATGATACTGTTTTTTCATCCGATCTGATCGCCGTCGCTGATCAGTGGGTTGAGCAGGGTACTACAAGACTGCATATAGTTGACCTGGATGGTGCGGTATCAGGTCAACCTGTACATCTGCAATCAATTCACGCAATATGTCGCAAACATCCGCAACTCAGCATCCAAATCGGAGGGGGTATACGCAATCTCGAAACTGCACAGTCTTATCTCGATGCCGGTGTGGATTACTTGATACTGGGCACAAAAGCAGTTAATGAACCACAGTTTATTGAACTGTTAGCATCCAAATATCCGGATAAAATTATTATCGGGCTGGACGCGAAAAACGGGTTTATTGCAGTCGAGGGCTGGACTAAAACATCGGATAAAAAAGTAACAGAGGTCGCAAGGTGGTTTGAATCAATGCAGGTAGCGGCGATCATATATACAGATATAGCCAGGGACGGAATGCTCAGCGGCGTAAATATTGAATCTACATTTGCGTTGGCAAAAGCGACGCACCTCCCGGTGATTGCATCAGGTGGAATCAGGAACCTTGAAGATATTCGGGCGCTGGCCGGGTTGCCACCGCCGGGCGTTGCGGGTGCAATTACCGGGCGTGCAATATATGAGGGCACCCTGGATTTTAAACAGGCGCAAACTCTG
>JAHEKD010000002.1:8705-10964 GCA_024638545.1 Gammaproteobacteria bacterium | reverse complement strand
GTCTGGCAAAACGAATCATCCCATGCCTGGATGTCGATAATGGACGTGTTGTAAAAGGGATAAAATTTGTTGATATTCGTGACGCCGGTGATCCTGTGGAAGTCGCAAGACGCTATAATGACGAAGGTGCTGATGAGCTTACATTCCTGGATATCACCGCCAGTCATGAGAATCGCGACACAATTTTGCATGTCGTGGAGAATGTTGCAAGCGAGATATTCATCCCGTTGACGGTTGGTGGCGGTATTAGAAAAGTTCAGGATATTAAGCGTCTCTTAAATGCGGGTGCGGATAAAGTTGCCATTAATACGTCGGCTGTTACTAACCCGCATTTAATAAAAGAAGCTTCTGATTTGCTTGGTTCACAATGTATTGTTGTTGCGCTGGACGCACGAAAAACGGATAGCACTGATTCAGGGTATGAAATTTTCACTCACGGTGGGCGCTCGAAAACCGGTCTGGATGCAATACAATGGGCTAGAAAAATGACTGAGCTGGGAGCTGGGGAGCTGTTGGTAACCAGTATGGATAGGGATGGTACAAAAGATGGATTTGAACTGGATTTGACCTATGCCGTTAGCTCGAATGTTCCAATTCCGGTTATCGCCTCAGGAGGGGTTGGTAATTTGCAACACCTGGTTGAAGGCATAAAAATAGCGAAGGCAGATGCGGTTCTGGCCGCCAGTATTTTTCATTTTGGTGAGTTTTCAATTGAACAGGCTAAAATTTACCTGAAGAAAAGTGGAATTGTAGTGAGGCTTTGATGAATTTTATAGACGAGATTAAATGGACTGATGATGGTCTTGTCCCGGTGATTACACAGGATGCGAGTTCTGGAAGAGTGTTAATGTTCGCCTGGATGAATCACGAGGCGCTGCGAAAAACTGTAAAAGATAATGTCGCTGTTTACTGGTCCCGCTCACGAAAAAAACTCTGGCAAAAGGGTGAGCATTCCGGACATTTCCAAACGGTCAGAGAATTACGACTGGATTGCGACGGCGACGTGATTTTGATGCGTGTTGAATCCAGATCGGGTATCGCCTGCCACACTGGCAGGGAATCCTGTTTTTACAGAATTCTTGAAAAAGAGATATGGTGTGAAAAAGAGCCGGTATTAAAATCCCCTGATGAAATATATTCCGGATCAGCAGATGATTGAAACCGTGCTGTCAAGACTCGCAGACGTTCTGGAGCAACGTAAACAAGAATCTGCTGATACCTCCTATGCTGCCAGCCTCTACCATAAAGGCTTAGATTCAATACTTAAAAAGATTGCAGAAGAAGCGGCCGAGACTGTGATGGCCGCCAAAGAGGGTGACAAGGAAAAACTGATCCGTGAAATTGCAGATCTATGGTTTCATTCGCTGATTTTGTTAGCCAATGAAAATTTGCGCCCCGATCAGGTATTAAATGAGCTGGAAAGACGCTTCGGTCTCTCCGGCCACAAGGAAAAAGCATCACGCAAGCTGGTATAGCGTTGAAAAACCGGGATTAAGAATGGATAGCAGAATTGATGAAATTCTTGAGTACTGGTACGGTGATTTTGTGACCGAGGGCAGCGCTGTAGATGATCGTTTCAAGTTCTGGTTCGGTAAAAATGAAAACGCTGATAAGGAGATAAAAGAACGATTTACTAATGATATCGAGCAGGTGATTAACAATAATTACCGGCACTGGCTCCAGTATCCCAGGGGCAGGCTGGCCAGCATTATTCTAATTGACCAATTCTGCAGGCAGATTTATCGTGGCAAACCTGAAGCATTTAAACACGATCATCTGGCTTTGAAATTTTGCATCGAAGGTATTGAACTTGGTCATGATTTAATTTTGCCCAGACCGCTGCGTTATTTTTATTATCTACCCCTTGAACATTCCGAAAATCTGCAGCATCAATACCAGTGTGTTGCAGCATACCAGGCGATGGCTGATGAAGCCCCGGTGCAATATCGCCATATTTACACCGATGCGATTGTGTATGCTGAAAAGCACTTGCAAATAATCGAACGCTTTGGTCGATTTCCGCATCGAAACGAAATTTTCGGTCGAAAATCCACAGCAGATGAAATTGAGTTTTTAAAACTGCCTGGTTCTTCCTTCTAACATGGCTTGAATTTTTGAAACCCTTAAACTATTTTATGACTATAAAGTTATTCCTTAACTTGTTGATAATGTTAGGTATGTCAGGAAAAATAAAAGGAAAAAGACTTAAATTTCTGTAACTAGATTTCTAATCTGCTAGACATTTTCTCTCACTAATGG
>JAHEKD010000002.1:0-8695 GCA_024638545.1 Gammaproteobacteria bacterium | reverse complement strand
GATAATCCGCAGTCTTTAAATTAGCATATTGACAGAGGTTATTACCGGGATCGAAACATATGGCGCAGACAAGGCTTGATTTCCATGCCTTAAAGGTTTTTTGTGGATGGTTGAAAACCACGTCCTTTACAGTCTCGTATTGATAAGAAAAACAATATGGAGATAACCATTATCAAACCGTAAACAACAATATCCTCTCTGATAGTGACTTTGATAGAATTGATTGCTCAGGTGCTGTAACCGAATATTTTGATAATCATATGGATTTCGATTTAAATGCAGCTTGTGGATATTCACCCGAAGTATGTGATCACTATATATATGCAAATAACGGTCAGGGACATTTTTTGCACTCCCGTCCGCCAAAGCTGGCTGAGTTAATTAACGACTCTGTTGTCGCTGCAAACATCAATCACGGCGGAATTTTGAAAATTGCGCTTGCTAAAGACAGGTCAACATCAGTATTTGATGGCCAGCCTCATGTGGCAGAGCGTCAAGCTGTCAATTTCTATTCGCTGGCTTACAGAGACTCGAAAGCATTTGAATTTCAAAGCATGGCTTTAAGTCAAGATGCTATCAGCGAAACTGAACTACCGGCAAATGCCTTTTACAGTGCTGTTGAAGACTGGCCGGAGACGCGGCTTTTGGCATCTTTTGATAACAAATCGCCAATCACTATTTCAGTGAACGATATCATTGTGGATGAAGGGGCGGGTTTCGCTGAATTCGAGATCAGTCTGTCGCGCGCACCTGGTACTGATAGCGTTGAGTTTGAATTCCAAACGCTTGATGAAACTGCAAGAAGTGGTCAGGACTATATCACAACGTCAGATATCATTACCCTGACAGGTCCTGCCACCAGTACCCGAATATCTGTAGCGATCATAGATGATTTCGATGTTGAGGGAACTGAAACATTTAGTTTTGAAATATCCAACGTGATAGGTGCGGTGATCGCGAGATCGACAGGCCTGGCAACGATAACTGAAAATGATCAGTCAGCACCTGAGAATATGCTTTCAGTATCAGATACTTTGATTAATGAGCAACAGCAGGAAGCAATCATCAAGTTCTCATTGTCCAAGCCTCCCGGTCAATTTCCCGTAGAGTTCAGCTTCTCAACAGTAAGTGATACTGCAATTGAAGGAGAGGATTTTCTTGCAAAGTCGGGGACTAGAGACTTTAGCGGCAGCGAAACAGTAAAGTACGTTAAAATTCCAATCATCAATGATGATAGTATTGAGCAAAATGAAGATTTCTTTGTTGAAATCACCAATTTGTTCAATGCAGACACAAATCATTCAACAGCAATTGTTACCATTAAAGATGATGATGCGCCAAAAACCATTTATTTAACAATTGATGCAGTCACGGTCGATGAGTCTGTTGGTAATGCGGTTATCAGATTTTCGCTCTCTGAGCCACCTGACCAGGATGAAGTTGAGTTTAATTTTTCAACTTTAAATGGCACAGCTGTTGATGGCGCAGACTTTTCCGGAGAATCAGGGTTCAGGAAAATGACTGGCAATGAAACAAGTAGATTTGTATCTGTCCCCATATTCGATGATGACGAACCCGAGAGGCTTGAAACCTTCGATGTTGAGGTTAGTAATTTATCCGGTGCACAGATCCTCGAACCCATTGTGACCTCATCGATCGTGGACAATGATCGAATTACAAACACGCTCAGTATAACCGATGTTATAGTGAACGAAGATTCCGATGCGGCTGTGTTTACATTCTCACTGGATCAGGCACCGGGTCAGAACATAGTCGAGTTTAATTTTTCTACAGCGGACGCTACGGCAATCGACGGCGAGGACTATACCGGCAAATCTGGGTATCGATCCATGCAGGGACCAACACAGCAAATGTATTTATCAATTCCCCTTATAAATGATGACCGCAGTGAATTGGATGAAACCTTTTCATTATTAATATCGAATGTTCATGGAGCCAAGTTTGACGCAGGCTCTGCGAGTGCTACTATCAAGGATGATGACTAGCCCGCATTTCTCACCACCCTACTACTGCGACGGTCCCTTGCCACGCCCTGTGGGCATGTTACTCGGTCAGGGTCCTCGACATCGTGTCAACGATGCCTGCGGGCCCTTGTGCCGGCACATATGCTGATAACATAATGCCGGCCTTTGGTCGTCAAACCCATACAGGACGCATCCTTTAACCGTCTCGCTACGAAGTCCGGTGAGAAATGCGGGCTAACGGGAAATCAGATAATCCAACGCGATGCACATGACCTTTTAATCAAAACTCCAGCGACAGTGCACTATATAACTACAGTAAATGAATTACAGTTACCTGCTGATCTGATTTCGGTAGCACGTCCTGAGCGCTCCGATTGACCGTAGCTACGGCAATGCTTCGGCGGACGATCGCCCAGCGCATATTGATGGATTGACCCAATATTCCAAACCCTGGTGAGAAATGCGGGTTAGTAGATTTATATAACTGCGTTGGTTTTTTATGTCTCCAGATTGATTACTTTTCCAGGGTTCATGATGTTTTTCGGGTCGAGGGATTGTTTTATCAGCCGCATGACCTGTGTGGACCTACCCAGTTCGGCTTCCAGAAAGTCTATTTTTCCATAACCTATTCCATGTTCACCCGTACAGGTGCCTTCCATCTCTAGCGCACGATTCACCAGGCGTTTGTGTAAATCACAGGCACGTTTAACTTCACTTTGATCATTGGGATTGACCACCAGTCCTAAATGAAAATTACCGTCACCGACATGGCCTAATACGGGCGCAAGTAGAGCGGATGCTTCAATATCCTGCTGGGTCAGTTTTATACACTCGGCCAGTTTTGAAATCGGCACACAGACATCAGTAGCCATGATTTCGCAATTTTTTCGTAATGCTTTGCATGCGTAGGCAGCATCATGCCTGGCCTGCCAGAGCTGTGTCCGCTCTTCGCTGCGGGTTGTCCATTTGAACTGACTGCCACCAAACTGACTGGATAGATTGCAAACAAATTCAGACTGCTCCTGGACAGACTGTTTTGAACCATGAAATTCCATGAATAAGGTTGGCGCTACATCGAGGCTCAGTCCTGAGTAGGCATTTACGGCGCTGATGCTGATGGCGTCCATTAATTCAATTCGTGCGATGGGCACGCCGCACTGTATGGTCGCAATTGTGGTGTTAACCGCATCTTCAACAGTTGGAAAAGTGCATACGGCTGATGAAATTGCCTCGGGTATACCGTACAGTTTCAGTGTGATTTCAGTGATCAAGCCAAGCGTGCCTTCAGCACCAATCATTAACGCAGTTAGATCATAACCGGCAGCTGATTTGCGTGCACGTCTGGCTGTATTGATGATTTCACCATTAGCTAGCACCACTTCAAGTGATAAAACATTATGGCGCATCGTGCCATAGCGTACGGCATTTGTACCTGATGCACGTGTGCTCACCATGCCGCCTATGGAGGCATCGGCGCCCGGGTCAATTGGAAAAAATAATCCTGTATCGCGCAGATGCTCATTTAACTGCATTCGTCTAACCCCCGGTTGGACAACACAATCAGCATCATTTTGATGCACGGCAAGAATTTGATTCATTTTACTGGTGTCAATACACACCCCGCCATTGATAGCGGCCACGTGCCCTTCCAGTGAAGTGCCTGTGCCAAATGGAATGACCGGCGTGTGATATTGCGCACAGATAGTAACCGCCCTGACAACATCATCTTTGGAGTGAGCAAACAATACTGCATCAGGAGAGTGCGACTCATGAAAGGATTCATCTGTGCCATGCTGATCACACACTGCTTTTGAGGTGACGAGCTTACCGGCAAACACGCCTGATAATTTATTAATACATGTAGTGTGGTTTGGCTCAAAATATTTAGTCATGGCAATTATGATTATACACATGCTTAACACTAAGTCCTGTGCGATTTACCGCATACAGAACGACTATGCTGATGCATATCAAGCGCACTAAGTTTATTCGTAAAATGCAGGTTCACCAGGCGGGCGTGTTTTAAAGCGCTTGTGGACCCAGAAATACTGTTCGGGCATTGATTCGATCATTTTTTCTATGGTTTGGTTCATAATTGTTGTGTCTTTAATATCATCACCCGTTGGAAAGTCCTCAATCGGGCTGCCCAGGTACACTTCGAAACCTTTTCCCCCATCAAGGATCCTGCTTGAACAGGGAATAACAACAGATTTCGAGATCGCTGAAAATTTTCCAAGCATGGGAATTGTGCTGGCCTGTATCCCGAAAAATGGAGCAAACACGCCTTTATCCCTGGCATCCTGGTCAGGCAGGTAATAGAATGGGTAGCCTTTGCGAATTAACCGAATCAGGTTGCGCAACGGTTCCTTGCGTTCAACCAGTATCCCGTCGAATCTGCTGCGGCCATCCTTTACAAATTTATCAACCAGTCGATTTTTGGTGTTCTGGTACATGCTGATCATTGGCCGCTCCTGTGATAGAACGATGCCCGCCAGCTCAAGTGCGCAAAAATGCGGCGCCAGAAGTATGATATTCTTGCCCTGACTTAAAGCGATGTCATACTCTTCGCGATTGTGAATTTTTACTTTTTGATTTAACTTGTTCGGATCGACCCACCAGTAAAAAGCCGAGAAAAAAATTGACTGTCCAATATATCTGAAACAGCTGCGGGTGACATCCGCAGTTTTCTCTTCAGACCAGGAAGGGAAGCATGACCGAAGGTTTTTTTGTGCAATTTTCCGTCTGGACGAAAACAGGCTGTGACTCAATTCACCCACACATGAACCTATTCCAGCCAGCATGGGTAATGGTAAATAAGCCAGTATCCGCATCAGCCCGAGTCCAAGCCAGGTTGGCCAGTATCTGGGGTGTAATAATGGCGTCATGCTTTCTTAACGGTGATAAGACGATATCAATTTAAAGATACCAGCAGGCTTCATCTACAATTTTGCGATCTTTAAATGCCTGGTATTCAAGGCGTTTACATTCGGTATAGGCGTTTATATATTTTTGACCGAAATAATCTTTAATAATTTCTGATTGTTTGGTTTTTTTAAGGCTGGATTCAATGTCAAACGGTATCTGTACGGATAGTTTATCCGAGGCATTTCCATGAGCTTGCTGACCGGGTTGTGATTTTTCCGTGATTCCATAATGGATGCCTGCTAAAAGTGAAGCTAACACCAGATAAGGGTTGGCATCAGCACCGGCAACCCTATGCTCAATTCGTCTTGAGATGCCGGTGCTTCTGGGGATACGAATCGCAGCAGAGCGATTTTCCTTCCCCCAACTCGGTGTGGTTGGAACAAAGATGTTCGGTATATATCGTCTGTACGCATTGGCATTTGCTGCAAATATTGACATCGAATCAGGGAGCG
This sequence comes from Gammaproteobacteria bacterium, assembly GCA_024638545.1. Taxonomy (GTDB): domain Bacteria; phylum Pseudomonadota; class Gammaproteobacteria; order Arenicellales; family JAHEKD01; genus JAHEKD01. Next base: position 3,333 of record JAHEKD010000002.1, on the reverse strand, counting down.
TCTCCAGTAATCCGCCTATGGCCTCGGCCATTGTATCACTCATGAAATTATCTGAATCAAAGTCGCCACCTCCATCAAAAACATTATTCCCATGCTCATCGACCAGACTGATGTGGATATGTAATCCGCTGCCGGCATGTTCTAGATAGGGCTTCGACATGAAGCTGGCCTGCATGGCGTGTTTTCTCGCAATACCGCGTACAAGTCGCTTAAACATGGCAGTATGGTCAGCTGCTCTAAGCGGATCTTTCAAATGTTCCAGATTAATTTCAAACTGTCCCGGGGCATATTCGGAAGTAATTGCGCCAGTTTTGATACCCTGCAGCTCAGAGCTGCAAATCACCTCGTCAATAAACAAGGCATAATCCTCGATTTCGGCCAGACTGTAGACTTGCGTGTCATTGTTTCGTTTTCCGCTTAGAGGGGTAATTGGTGGCTGCAATTGACGATTCGCATCACGATTAATGTCAAATAAATAAAATTCCAGTTCGAAAGCCACAACAGGTGTTAATTTCAGTGATTCGAAACGCTTGATAACGCGCTTTAAAACATTACGCGGCTCATAATAATAAGGTTCGTTGCTTTGGTCGCGCAGTGTAAGTTGTACCTGGGCGGTTGGAATTTGTGCCCAGGGCATTGGCACCAGGGAGTCAGTCAGGGCAATCGCATTCTCATCCGGGTCGCCATCCGAGAATCCAAGGCCGCACGGGTCAAATGATTCGCCGGTTACACTTAGAAGAAAACATGAGCCCGGCACCATCACGCCAGTCTTGAAGATTTTTTCAGCGCTGCTGACCGGAAAGCGTTTGCCGCGAATAACGCCCGATAAGTCGCTGTAGAATGCGTCAATGTAACGGGTTTTCGGGTTTTGTTTCAAATAGTCTTTTAGAGCATGAATTGACATGGTAAAAATATGTACGCAATTTTTATGAATTCTCTAGCCTGGACGCTGCCTGAAAATAATGCAATATTGTGGATGCTCTGTCCTTTGCGGTAAATGTCATATTCCAATCTGAATCGTTGATGTGTTAACAACATTACTGTTCCTGGTGATTCCATGCCTCTACTCGCCATGCTTGCATTATTGCAGATTAGAACCTAAATTCAATCGGGTTAGCTTGGTAAACATCGCAGCTCTGTGATATTTTCGGTGGAGGAGAAATGATGTGCTGGGCTTGTCTAATGTATATATATTCAGGAAATATCACGGATTACAAGTATAATGCACAGTTGGTGAATTTATTATGTTACTTAGGAGTTTTAACGCATGGGAATAGGCGGAATTAGTATCTGGCAGCTTTTAATTATACTGTTAATTGTAGTGTTAATTTTTGGCACCAAGAAACTGAAAAACATGGGCGGCGATCTGGGCGGTGCTGTCAAAAATTTTAAGGACTCTATGACAGAGGGCAAGGACGAGGCTGAGTCGGAAGCTGATGCTGAGGTTGATCAGCTCGAGAATAAAGTTTCAGAGTCTGCAGATAATGCATCAGTTGATAAAACATCTGCTAATAAACCACGGGACGACAACAAGTCCTCAACATAAATTCCAGTACAGGCGATAGCTGATGTTTGACATCGGTTTTTGGGAACTTGCCGTGATAGGTGCGATCATGCTGGTCGTGCTTGGCCCTGAGCGATTGCCGGGTGTAGCGCGCACGGCCGGCTTTTGGCTGAGCAAGCTGCGCCGCATGGTGAGCGATGTTAAGAACGAAGTCAAACGGGAGATGGATGCAGCTGAATTAAAAGAACTTGAGGATGCAAAAAACCAGATCCAGCAAGCATCCAGCAACGTGCATCGGCAAATGAACGAAAACATACTGTCTGACAGTAAAAAGGCCGAAAATACTACCAAAACCAGCGCTCAGACAAAGATCAGGGATGAATCAAAATCTACTGGTTCCGGTCCAGCATCGCAACAATCAAAGCAATCAGAAAAAACAGAAGATGACTCAGGCAGACCCTAAAGCTACCGAAGCTCCGCTTATTTCTCATTTGCTTGAATTGCGCGACCGCTTGCTGCGCTCAATTGTTGCTGTGTTGATACTGTTTCTAATATGCGCCCCATTTGCGAATAGCCTGTATGAGTTTCTGGCAGCACCGCTGATGAAGGCGCTTCCGGAAGGAAACACAATGATATCAACCGAGCCTCACGGACCATTTTTTGTACCCTTCAAATTCGCCTTTGCCTTTTCTGTGGCCGTGGTGATGCCTTTTTTACTCTATCAGTTATGGTCATTCGTCGCCCCGGGTTTGTATCAGCATGAGCAAAAACTGATTTATCCACTACTTCTCTCGAGCAGTATCCTGTTCTATCTGGGGATAGCCTTTGCCTACTTCATTGTGTTTCCGGTTATATTCGCATTTTTTACTGCTTCAGCACCAGAGGGTGTCGCGGTAATGACAGATATTAATTCCTACTTAAGCTTTTGTATTAAATTATTCTTTGCATTTGGACTTGCCTTTGAAGTGCCGGTTGCCACCATATTGCTTGTCAAAATGGGGATAACCACACCAGACGACCTGGTCAAAAAAAGACCCTATATTATCGTTGCTGCCTTTTTCGTAGGCATGCTGATGACACCACCAGATATATTTTCTCAGACCATGCTTGCAATTCCGGTGTGGATTTTATTTGAAGGCGGGGTCTATTTCTCGAGGATAATGCTCAAATCCTCAGAAAAAGAGTCAGAAGACTAATTATGTATTTCATGTATATATGATTTCCGGCAGAGATATGGCTGGCACCAGTTCAAATTTTTTTTGATTCAGCAAATTACTGATGACAGACTACGGCCCGAATTTGCTATAATCGGCTGAAACTTATATCCGTACAATGAATGCGGTCAGAGTTAGTTCTCCCGATTGGGTGGATTTTGTGAGATTAACATCGATATTTGAGGAATACGCATGAGCGATATGAATGGAAACGGAGTTGACGTAAAGCGCCGCCGTTTTATCACAATGACAAGCTCAGCTATTGGTGCTGTCGGCGTTGCTGCCGCAGCGGTACCATTTGTTGCCAGCATGTCTCCCAGTGAGCGAGCCAAAGCCGCTGGAGCACCGGTGGAGGTTGATGTCAGTAAGTTAGAGCCAGGACAAATGGTCAGGGTTGAGTGGCGCGGCAAGCCAGTTTTCATCCTCAACCGCACTCAGGAGATGGTCACTGGCCTGACTAAATTGACCGACAAGCTCAAGGACCCGGATTCTGCTGACCCCCAGCAGCCTGAATATGCGCAAAACGAAACGCGTTCTTTAAATCCTGATATTTTAGTGATGGTCGGTATCTGCACGCATTTGGGATGTGCGCCGGTGAATAACTTCCAGGTCGGC
>JAHEKD010000266.1 GCA_024638545.1 Gammaproteobacteria bacterium | reverse complement strand
CATGGATAGATAAGGTAACTGTCACTTTATCTTTCAGGTTCCTCGACATAGTGTCAACGATGCCTGCGGGCACCTCGGTCGTAAAACCCATACAGGACGCATCCTTTAACCGTCTCGCTGCGAAGTCGGTGAGAAATGCGGGTTAGCGCTCAATATATTGAATTGTAATGACCGCTTATCAAAGAGCTTATCTAATTATAAAAAAATCTGACGAATGTCTCTTTAGGGCTGCGGGCTAGAGCCACTTACCATGAAAACTCAGCGCCCAGCGTTACTTAAAATTGAAAATGCTGCATCAAGTACTGTAAAAACAGACGAGCCGGCTTAGAACATGCAGGCTTTGTATCTGCTGGCTCTCGAACCCGTTGCAGAGATCACTGCGGATCAGCACTCCTACGGGTTTCGACCTGAACGTAGTGTGGCCGATGCCATTGGGCAGTGTTTCCTCGATTTAGCGAGGAAAACATCGGCCCAATGGATACTCGAAGGGGATATCAAAGCGTGCTTTGACGACATCAGCCACCGCTGGCTCATGGCCAACGTCCTGACGGATACGAACATGTTAAAGCAATGGCTGGCCGCTGGGTATATCGAGAAAGCGGCTTTCTATGAGACACAGGCAGGTACGCCGCAAGGCGGAATAATTTCAGCTGCGCTCGCAAACATGACACTGGACGGGTTGGAGCGAGTTGTCAGTCAGGCAACCGCGAAAACAGACAAGGTGAATGTGGTGAGATACGCGGATGACTTTATTATAACTGGAAAGTCGAGGGAAGTTCTCGAACAGAAGGTGAAACCGGCCGTGATCGCGTTTCTTGCAGTGTGGGGTCTCACCCTGTCTGAGGAGAAAACAGCAATCAATCACATAGATCAGGGCTTCGATTTTCTTGGTTTCAATGTGCGCAAGTACAACGGGAAATTGCTCATCAAACCCGCTAAGAAAAGTGTCAACGCCTTCTTGGGTGCAATGCGCAGGTTGATCAAATCGAATCCAACGATCAAAACGGAAAGTCTGATCCGACTACTCAATCCAAAGTTGAGAGGTTGGTCCAATTATTACCGTCACGTTGTGTCGAAAAGAACCTTCTCCAAGGTCGATACCGCGATTTTCAAAACTCTATGCCGATGGACAAGACGAAGACATCCGAACCGGAGTGCAAAATGGTTGCGAGCCAAATACTTCCACCATCCAGCGCTCGGAATCTGGCAGTTTCACACCAGAACGTTTGGTAGCGATAACCGCCTTGTATTCCTTAATCTCGTCGGAGTGGCTAAAATGAAGATCAAACGCCATATTAAAATCCGGGCAGCGGCTACACCCTATGACCCCGCGTTCGTTCGTTATTTTGAACGGCGCAGGAAGCAGCGCTTGCTGTTGAATCACGGGTGAAGGGTCGTTGTTCTTTGTTGAAGCCGGGTCATGAACATGGCCTTCGAGCGGCTTGAGCCGTGTGCTGGGAAACTCGCATGCACGGTTCTTAGGAGAGCGGCAGCTGGCAACGGCTGCCGCTTATCCGATATCAATATAGGTGATACCCTTAATGCGCCTCGCCTACCCGGCGTAGAACCCGTCAAACTACAATGCCAGAACGGAGTGACAGTTTCAGCCGGTGACACACCGAAACTTAACCTTTTCAGTGGTGCAGTACCGTTTGGGTTTCCACTGTATAGACAATGTAAATTCTGAGTACAAATGCAATGCTCCGCTGCTTGTCAAACAACGCTTGAAATTAGCACAATATTTTTAGTTGATTTTTAAGATACTATATTAAATCAGCTGGTAAAAATTATGATTCATTTTAAGCCGCCCATTTTTGCAAGCTGAAATATGACAAAGCTGTCTAAATTTGCGCGCTGTTTGAAAATTAAGAGCGTAGTTGACTCAACTTCGTGTTATCACGGACAATTCGCCGCCACATGCACATCACCCTGTCGGGGATAGCGCAGACCCTGTGACGTACAGAATAACGGCACTAGTTCCGGGCGTTCCTCCAGTTCCAGGAACTGCATCGCGTGGTCAACATAATTCTCGTAGGTACCGTTGTCGTCCGGCTGAGCGGTGCTTGTGTCCTTCTCGAAGGTCCAGATTGCAAAATGAACATGGCGCCCACCAGGCGTAAAGCCCACGTCGCTTTCGATGCCAATGGGCTGCCCCGCCGTTACCCAATCACCAATCGATAACCCGGCGTCGTGCGTGACACTGTTTTGGGCCATATGGGCGTAGAGGGTCCATTCATTGCACCGGCCCAGACCTTTTGAGCAGGTCACGCAGGGTGTGGCCAGCCCACCCGACCCCGGCGGGACCGATCCCTGTGGCTGGCAATAGCTCAGTGGGTGCTCGATCCAGACAAAATTATTGGTGCTGGATGCGGAATTGCCGCCGTCTTTGATATAGCGAACCCAACCCGCTTTGGCCGCTGCCAATACCTGATTAGGCGAAGTTGCCCGCATGTCGAACATCTCGGCATCGGGTGTCGAGTGGGTTTTGTGATCCGCGGTAATCTCGACCTCCGTGCCGTTAGTATAGGGCAGACGATAGGTTGCCTGAGTGCAGGCAGAGATACCGACAAAAACAATACTCAGAAGCAGAATGATTGAAATAAACCGCATTATGAATTCCTCCTGACGGCAGCATACTGGATTTTTTGAAAATCTCTCAGTCTTGTAATCCTGAGCATTTTACCGTTTTTCGTAATTAAGTTTCAATTCGCACAGGCATTAGGTACTACCTGCGTAGGCCCGGTCCATATTTGCCGATCAAACCAAGGCTTATTGAATAATTTATTACAAACTAAATCTATAAATTCTGAAGTAGACAAACTGCTGAAATTTGTATTGAATTCTGAGAGCCAAACCGGATCGATCACATATGCATTACGATTATCATACCAAATCATTAAATTCCCCTTTTCCAGAACCAAATATCCCTTAAGACCAAAACCCAGATTACTCAACAAAAAAGGTGTGCCATTCCCATTCCATAACTCATAATGACCATCTCGAAATTCAGCTATAAAATAACCATACTCGGACAGAGTATCGTAATCTATACCACGTAAGGAACCATTGAGATTTACAATCTCTTCTCCATCATTAAATCTAATCAGCTTGTCAATACTGGATCCAGTATTGATAATAAAATAATCGGCTAAGGGATAAGGTGTGAAATTTACCCTGTCACCACGACCTTTCCAGATGACTTTTCCATCGGAGAAACGCAAAAATACTAAGCTGTCGTTATCGTCACTATCAAGACCGGTTAAAACTATCCAGACATAAGCACCTGAAGGATCAAGTCCGAATTTTTTGGTTCGTTCTTCACCGAATATTAATGAGTCATCATTTTTACGATATAACTCTGTATAGATCAGGTCCTCTTTTTCCATTTCATCATCGTCAAAATATCGTTTAACATAATAAGTGTGAGAATCATCAGGATATATAGTTTCATAATAAATCTCTCGATTATTCTGCCCTCGCCGCCACACCCTCCGTCTAATCTGCCGATCTTTCTCAGTAATTTTATACAAACCGGATTTTTTATCATTTTCAGTGAATTTACCGACGCTATCAATGAAAGCTGCTTTCATCTTTAAAGAGTTTGCCATTGACAGTTTATCAATTTGTCCTAAGGGATTAATCGGAACAAATAATCGCCCCTCATCAATTTCGAGATTGATGTCATTTTTGCGAATCTTAATTCTCTCACCATCAAGGCCAAGCACGCTTAATTCTGATTCATTGCCTGTTCGGACTATCCAGGATATACCATCTTCAGCGGCAACGACCTGAGTGAATGCGGTGTCGATTTTATCGATAATCGCACCATCGACTATTCTCCTGATTTCTGTACTGTTCCAAAAGCCCAGCAACAACTTCCTGTTTGTCGCACTTTTACTAAAAGATGAAAACTCGGGTCTACCTTCTGATTCAACGAAAACCTGACCCGGCATATCTACCCGGCGCAGCTGCCATCGATTACTTTTCACTAAGACAAAATATGCCGAACCATGCTCATCGAATAATACTTCTTCGGTATCTTCGGGCAGGATTTGTAAAATCTTACCGTTTTTAAAATCTAATAATTCTGGAGGTGGGGGCTTTCTGGTATTTTCATCATCTCGATAAAATAATGCGAACGCAGCAGCACCTGGCAAATAGGCAATTTTTCTGATATCAAATCCTTCTTTGTCCAAATAACTTGAATCACTAATCCGCTTTATTCTTGGCGAGAAATTTTTGTCGCTTACAAAGTAAACCGGATCCTTATTCGGAATAAGGACAATATTAGATAAAGTATTAGTCGAGCCTATAACACTTGCATCTGGCATCTTACGAATCGTGTACCTGGCATTAGGATTTTTGGCCGGTACTGCAAAATATTGTAACGATGGTGTCACATACAGCGGTCTATCAGTTTCAACATTGATCTCTGTCACTAAGCTGAAATCAGGTATATGCAGCAACAGATCCGGACGATATTGATTGCGTACAACCATAAATGGAAATTCCGGCCATTGGTGATAAATGTCTTCAACATCATCACCAATCTTAATGATACGTCCTTGTTCTGCCTTGGCGACAACTCGTTTTACCAACGCCAACTCTAACTCATGTTCACCTTCAGGAATTGCCTTAATGCCTTCTATTGCAATGCGTAGCCCTGTAAGAGGCTTGTC
>JAHEKD010000265.1 GCA_024638545.1 Gammaproteobacteria bacterium | reverse complement strand
GATCATCTTGGTGATACTAACCGTGAGCGTAGGTGGCCTGGTTGAAATCGTGCCTCTATGGAGTATGAAATCGATGACTCAGCCGGTAGATGGCCTCAAACCCTACAGTGCATTACAGCTAACGGGTCGCGATTTATATATTCGCGAATCATGCGTCTCCTGTCATTCACAAATGATTCGCCCTTTCAGGGCAGAAACAGAACGCTATGGGCATTATTCTGTTGCCGGGGAATTTGTTTATGATCGACCTTTCCTCTGGGGCTCAAAACGTACCGGGCCGGACCTTGCTCGGGTGGGCGGGCGTTACAGTGATGACTGGCACCGGGTACATTTAATTAATCCACGAGATGTTGTGCCGGAATCGATCATGCCGGGATACCCGTGGCTGGCTGAAAACACCGTTGATGCTTCGACGATTGTAACCAAGATGACTGCTCTTAGAAACATGGGCCATCCCTATACCGATGAAGAAATTGAGGCCGCCCCGGCACAATTGGAGGGCAAAACGGAGATGGACGCAATGATTGCCTATCTGCAAGGTTTAGGCACGCTGATCAAGAATACGAGGTAATCATGAAGTGGCATATGGTTTGGACACTGTTGCTCATCATACTTTTCGTTGGCATTGTCGTGTGGGCCTATAGTTCAAAACGCAAATCAGACTTTGATGAAGCAGCGCGGCTGCCTCTTGACGATGATGATTTAATGTCGAACCAAGTCTCTGGATCAAGGGAGAAAGAAAATGAATGATCAAATCCAAATGACTGACTTTTCCAGTGACTTCTGGCACTGGTTTATTATTATCCCGACGGTCGCGGGAATTATCTGGTGCGCACTGCTCGCCTGGCAAAATTCCAAAGGCCCAAAAACCACAACCGAGGAGACTATGGGCCACGTCTGGGACGAAGATCTGCAGGAATACAATAATCCACTGCCGCGCTGGTGGTTAAACATGTTCTATCTGACCATAATATTTGGCGTGGTGTACCTTGTCCTATATCCGGGCCTTGGTAAATTCAAAGGCGTGCTGGACTGGACACAGCGCGGTCAGTACAACCAGGAAATTGATCTGGCCGATGCCAGGTACGCGCCCCTGTATGACAAATATGCCAGCATGACATTCGAAGAACTCGCAGATAACGCTGATGCAATGAAAACAGCAGCTCGTTTATTTTCAACTAACTGTGCCCTGTGTCACGGTTCTGATGCACGCGGTGCGCGTGGGTTCCCTAATTTGACTGACGATGACTGGCTCTACGGTAATGATCAGGCAGCTATTATCCAAACACTAGTCAATGGCCGCAACGGTGTAATGCCGGGCTGGGAACAAGTGCTGGGTGAAGATGGTTCCTGGGCGGTTGCAGAGTATATCCTGTCGTGGAGCCGAGACCCGATTAATCCTGATCTGTTAGAGAAAGGCAAGCAGCACTATGATCAGCTCTGTGCAGCCTGCCATGGCGCAGACGGCAAGGGCAATCAGGCATTAGGTGCGCCGAATTTAACTGATGATATCTGGCTCTACGGCGGCAGTCACAAAGCCGTGGTGAAGACGTTAATCGAGGGACGAAACGGTGTGATGCCGGCGCAAAAAGAGCTCTTAAGCGAACAGCAGATTCATTTATTGGGTGCCTATGTCACATCGCTTAACAAGACGGCAAAGCAATAGTTCAGATTAAACATGCAAAAGCTCATCGCCGTGTTGTGGCCATCATTTCTTGTGGCCGGTGTTGCAACAATTCTTTTCAGCAACTTTGTCGATCCTGATCTGTTAATAAATGCGGTCGGTCTGGCAGATGCAAGTCGTCTTGCTGTTTACAGCATTACCTGGTTATGTTTTTGGCTTATGGGTATCGTAACGGCTATACTGACCTGTCATTTTCTAAAACCAGTCAATTAGTCAACTTTGAAAAATTCAGCTAACTATGTCTGAGCCAGCAGCATCGACTTCAAGCAGTATTCAGCAGCACCTTTACTCCAAGCGCGAAACAATTTATCCGCGCCAGGTTTCGGGGCTGTTTGCGCGTTTGCGAGTGATCGCTGCGCTGGTGCTGCTTGGGATCTATTATGGTGTTCCATGGCTGCAGTGGGACGGTCGGCAGGCGGTTTTGTTTGATCTGCCCGAGAGGAAATTTTACATATTTGGTCTGGTTATCTGGCCTCAGGACTTTATTTATCTGACCGGGTTGTTGATTATTGCGGCTCTTGCCTTATTCTTTTTTACGGCCGTTGCCGGACGATTATGGTGTGGTTACGCCTGTCCCCAAACGGTCTGGACGGAGAGTTTTTTGTGGATACAGCGCAAAATTGAAGGTGATCGTAATCAGCAAATTAAACTCGCAAAATCTCCCTGGAATCTCAATAAAATATACAAAAAAAGCTTGCTGCACTCGATCTGGATACTGTTTTCTTTATGGACCGGACTCACGTTTGTTGGCTATTTCATGCCGATTGATGAGATTGCGACAAGAATGGTCACGCTCTCATTAAGCGGCTGGGCATTATTCTGGGTACTGTTCTACAGTTTTGCAACTTACGGTAATGCCGGCTGGATGCGTGAGCAGGTTTGTATATACATGTGTCCCTATGCACGCTTTCAAAGTGCGATGTTCGATAAGAACACGCTCATCATTTCCTATGACAATAATCGCGGTGAACCTCGAGGAGGGCGGCGAAAACGTGACGACCACAAAGCTAAAGGTCTGGGTGACTGCATCAACTGCAGTTTATGCGTACAGGTATGTCCCACCGGTATTGATATCCGCGATGGCCTCCAATATCAGTGTATAGGTTGCGCTGCCTGCATTGATGTCTGTGACGAGGTCATGGAGAAGATGGCGTATCCAAAGGGCCTGATCCGCTACACGACGGAAAATTCCCTTGAGGGTAATAAAACCAGATTATTACGACCCAGGGTCATTATTTATGCACTCATATTACTAACCGTGATGGGTGCGATACTGTTCAGCATTTCGAATCGCAGTGCTGTTGAGCTGGATGTTCTACGAGATCGTAATTCACTTTATCGGGAAACCAATTATGGTCTGGTAGAGAATATCTATACTTTGAAGGTAATAAACAAGGACAGCGTTGCCCATGAGTACACTATTTCAGCCAGCGGCATAGAGGATCTAAAGCTCGAAGTAGATAATCTGCCTGTTACAGCCGAGTCGGGTGAAGTCAGCAATGTTATTACAAGACTCGTTGCTGACCCTGAGGATTTGGTATCGGCATCCACGAAAGTAGAATTCACAATTCAGGCGATTGACAACCCTGAAATAAGAATCAGTGAGCAGGCGCGATTTATAGGCCCGAGGTAAGCTATGAACAAGTCTTCGCCATTCTATCAAAATCCTGCCTTATGGCTTATTGTGCTGGTGCCCGCACTGGCAATCGTGGTCGGTGTTGGTATGCTTGTTGTGTCGATTTACAGCTTTGATGGGCTTGTTGTTGATGATTACTATAAAAAAGGCAAGGAGATTAATGTTACGCTTGAGCGTGATAAATTTGCCTCAAAATACGCGCTTTTTGCAGAACTTGATCTGGATCAGGACAACGCTACGGTATCAATGAAGCTCTCCGCTGATAAGGGTTTTCAAGCGCCGGATAAAATCAATTTGCAATTATTGCATCGTACGCTATCCGGAAAGGATCTGCTGATCGAATTGAATCGGCAATCAGATCTCATTTACAAAGGCGAAATGCCGAAACTGAGCAACAGTCGCTGGTTAATAGAGCTTGGAACCAGCGAATGGCGCTTAACCGGTGGTGTTGTCTGGCCTGTTGAGACAAGTTTCGAGCTGGAAAGTCAGAGGTGAGGGGTGACGCTGGGTGTACTTTCAGCATTTCTTCTGGGTTTCTGGGGATCATTGCACTGTGTGGGTATGTGCGGTGGCATAGTCGGGATTTTACATAATTCTCTGGCCGAAAAAGAGAGCCTACAAACAACTCGCAAATGGCTTTTCTGGCTTGCCTATAATGCCGGTCGAATAGTAAGTTATGCAATTGCGGGTGGAATAGCCGCCTTTTTAGGCTCAGGTCTGTTTTCTATTATTAATCCTGAATACGCCCATCGAATTGGACAGGTTCTGTCCGGTTTATTCATGATCGCTTTTGGTCTGTATCTTGGCGGTTGGTGGTTTGGATTAACGATTCTCGAACAAAAAGGTGCAGCAGTGTGGCGTAAAATAAGCCCCCTGACTAAACGCTTCATTCCGGTAAAGCATCTGCATCAGGCTCTATTACTCGGAGGTCTGTGGGGATGGTTGCCCTGCGGCCTGGTCTATTCGGCGCTGGTCTGGATGTTTACATTACCATCCGCCGTAGAAGGGATAATATACATGAGCGCATTTGGACTGGGAACATTGCCGATGTTATTATTGATGAGCAGCGCAGCCCAGCGCCTGAGTCAAATTGCCAGGAGTGGCCTGACCAGGAAATCTGCTGGTATTTTTGTTATTCTGCTTGGTTTAACAAGCTTTTTTGGTTATTCGCCAATGCACTCAAAGCATAACATTAATCATCATAACCATTCGCACCATTAACCCGCATCTGGCAGACTTCGTGGCGAGACGGTTAAAGGATGCGGCCTGTATGGGTTTTATGACCAAAGGCCGGCATTATGTTATCAGCATATGTGCCGGCACAAGGGCCCGCAGGCATCGTTGACACGATGTCGAGGACCCAG
>JAHEKD010000264.1 GCA_024638545.1 Gammaproteobacteria bacterium | reverse complement strand
ATAAACGGGCCTGAAATAACAGGTTTGTCTAAGCCCGGCTGAGGGCATCATAGCCGGAAACCAATTTTGGAAATCGGGTAAGATTTTATTAAGCGCCTGAGACAGACAGTAGACCTCAAAATGGAAGATTGAAAATGAGGTTGGTTTGCCTTCGCCGCAGCAAGTAGCCCTAAGTCTGACACACTGCTGGCATCTAATTAATATTGGGTATGATGAAAAAAGATATATCACTCAAAGACAGGTTAATTGTGGCGCTGGATGTACCACAGGTTGATCAAGCCCGGGCACTGGTAACCGAGCTGGGTGAAAATGTTAATTTTTATAAAATTGGACTCGAATTATTCATGACCGGTGAGTATTTCAAGCTGCTGAACTGGTTAAGTGATGAAAATAAGAAAATCTTTGTTGATCTTAAATTTTTTGATATTCCGGAAACGGTTGCCCGCGCCGTGAGTCAACTCGGGGGCAGGAACGTCTATTTTGCAACTATTCATGGCAACGATGGAATGATGAAAGCAGCTGCTCAGGCTAAACAGGATGTAAAAATTCTGGCTGTGACTGCGCTGACGAGCCTCGATCAGGGTGATCTTGATGATCTGGGGTTTAAATGTGATGTTCAAAAGCTGGTGGTTTCGAGGGCCAAACGAGCACTGGAATCAGGTTGTGATGGCGTTGTTGCCTCAGGGCATGAGGCGCGGATATTATCAACCGAGGTTGATAATAAATTGCTCATTGTAACACCCGGGATCAGACCGGTTGAAAATATAGATGATCAAAAGCGGGCTGTCACCGTCAGCCAGGCGTTTGAGAACGGTGCTGATTATATTGTGGTAGGGCGTCCTGTTCGTGACGCTGATTCACCCAGACAGAAGGCTGAACAAATACAGTATGAAATAGAGCGGGCGTTTGCGATATGTTAAATACAAGAATTAAAAACGATAGATTACTGAAAGCGTTGAGACACCAGCCCAATGATCGCCCGCCTGTGTGGTTAATGCGTCAGGCAGGGCGTTATCTCCCAGAGTATCGCAGGATCAGAGAGCAAGCTGGTGATTTTATGTCGCTGTGTAAAAATCCGCACCTCTGTTGTGAGGTGGCCATGCAGCCTATTGACCGTTTTAATCTCGATGCTGCCATTTTGTTCTCGGATATTCTAACTATTCCTGATGCAATGGGTCTGGAATTAAGTTTTGCCGAAAATCAGGGTCCACAATTTTCCAAACGGATTGAATCAGTTAGTGATATTAATAAACTGCCAATTATTGATCCTGAAGCTTCATTAGCTTATGTCACTGAGGCCGTAAGAACGACAAAATCAGCATTGAATGACACTATTCCACTTATTGGTTTCTCGGGTAGTCCATGGACGCTAGCAACCTATATGGTTGAAGGTGGAAGTTCACGTACTTTTCCTCGCACCAAGGCGTTGATTTATACCCAGCCTCAGGCCGCAGAAAATTTACTCTCTATTCTGGCAATAAATATCATTGAATACATGAAGGCACAGATAAACGCCGGTGCGGATGTGGCAATGATCTTCGATACCTGGGGTGGTGTGTTAACACCCCCGGGTTTTTTGCGTTTTTCGCTGAAACCAATGCAAAAAATTGTTTCAGCTTTGAAAACAGAATACCCGGATATTCCGGTGGTGTTATTTACTAAAGGCGGTGGTGCCTGGCTTGAAGACATGGCTGCTTCTGGTGCAGACGGGCTAGGCCTGGACTGGACTTGCGATCTTGGCAATGCGTTTAATCGGGTTGGCCGTCAGGTTGCCTTGCAAGGCAATCTGGATCCAGGCGCGTTATACGGTGCGGAGGAAATTATTCGCGAACAGGTATTGGCTGTGTTAACTGCTTGTAATAATCAGCCGGGCCATATATTTAACCTTGGTCACGGTATTGAACCCGGTGTTGATCCGGAAAAGGTTAAATTTGTCGTCGATACAGTACATCAATTTCGCTATAAATAAAAAACTGCTGTTGTTAGTGTTCACAATAATTGATTACAAATGTGCCTTGTATGATATGCTGGTAATATCGCTCACGAAAATGCAAAGGAGGTAACTTGACTTGAAAATTTATCCAAAAATTGAACTGCAGGACGGCAAAGTAGTACAGCTGAAGCGCGGCGATATTAGCCGGCCTGTAGAATATAAAATTTCTGCAATCGATGCAGCATCAAAGTTTGTTGATACCGGCGCCGAAGTTCTCCACATTGTTGATCTCGACAGCGTTGCACAGGGTGGCAAGCATAATGCCCGGCAAATATGCGAAATAATCGATAAGGTTAGCGTGCCGGTGCACGTTGCTGGCGGAATTCGAACAATGAATACGCTTCGATGGTGGATGGATCATGGCGCGTCATCCGCAGTGCTGGGTACCGCTGCTGTCAATGACCCACATTTTGTCAGCGAAGCCTGTAAGTATTATCCGGGACAAATAATTGTCAGTATAGATGCCAAGGCAGATCAGGTTGTTATTGAGGGCTGGAGAAAACCGACCGCCTACACACCTTTGGAACTGGCCAAAAGCCTTGAAAAAGCAGGCGTTGCATCGCTAATATACACCGATATAGACAGTGCGCATAATTTACCAGAAAGTAGTTTTGCGATGACCACCCAGATGGCTGCTGAGCTGCAGATTCCAGTCGTATCAAGTGGTGTCGCCAGAAGTCTGGACGATATTTCCTATCTGAGATACCTGCCTAATATTTCCGGTGTCATAATAGGACGCGCGTTATTTGACAATGAAATAGATCTGGCATCGGCCATCAAAATCGGGCATTCCAGCGTAACTAAAGCTGAGTTTATTTAAAAGCGTACTGTAGCCATACCCGGATTATTGACGTATTTTTTGATAAATGCGGGCTAGAGAAGCGTAACCTTATAATCAAGATCCGGGACTTCAACCTTCCATCCAAGATCCCTTTTAATTTGATCTGCGAAAGCGAATGCGGCTTCAGGTTCGCCATGCGTTAAATAGACTCTGTCAGGCGGGTTGTCATTAGATTTTAACCAGCGAAATAATTCCGTTCGGTCTGCATGCGCAGACAGTCCACTGATGCTTTTAACCTCTGCTCTCGCCATGAATTCTTTTCCATGAATTCTGATTGTCGGTCTGCCTTCAAGCAGGTCACGCCCCCGTGTACCGGGTGCCTGATAGCCTGCCATGATAATCGTATTTTTAGATTTCCCAATTAATCGACTCAAGTGATGAATCACCCTGCCACCCGAGAGCATTCCACTGGCGGAAATAATAATTCGTGGTCCTTGCAGTTCGTTCAGGGCCATGGATTCGTCTCGAGATTTATGCAGGGTAACGCTGTCGGGAAATAATTTTTCCCGCCCATCTTCAATAACATCCCTGTCAAGATGGTGCTCATTTAAATGCCGGCCGTATATACTTGTTGCATCGACTGCCATCGGACTATCAAGATGAAGAGGAACTTGTGGTAATTTGCCGCTTTTCATGAGTCGCCTCAAGATCAGCGTTAATTGTTGTGACCGGCCAACGGCAAATGCAGGAATTAAAATCGTGCCCTTTCGCTTTATGGTGTCTTTTATCGCCTGGCATAATTGATCTTCAATTGAAACCGATCTGTCATGATCGCGATTCCCGTAAGTTGATTCACAAACAAGAATATTGCAATCCGGACGCGGGTGAGGATCAATGTGCAAAGGCATGTCATAACGGCCGATATCACCGCTGAATAGAATTCGGCAACCTGTGTTTCCACCTCGATAATCCACTTCGACAGAAGCGGCACCGAGGATATGTCCTGCTGGCTGATAACGGGCTTTAAAGCCTTTGCTAAATTCAAGCCATTGTTTGAATTCTATAGGTCGCAGCAGAGAAATAGCCTGTTCAGCCTCTTCGGTTGTATATAGGGGCAGAGCGGGTTTGTGTTTACTATATCCCTTTTTATTTGCATAAGCCGCATCTTCCTCATGTATTCTGGCGGAATCTAGAAGTAATAGTTGAGCAAGGTCCATTGATGCGCGGGTAGTAAATACATTACCGTTAAAACCATTTTTTACCATTCTTGGTAACAAGCCAATATGATCGATATGCGCATGGGTTAGAAATACCTGATCAACACTGTTTGCTTCAAATGGCAGGTTGCGCCAGTTCAATTTTCGCAACTTCTTGTAACCTTGAAACAAGCCGGCATCAACCACGGTGCGAGTATCAGCAGAATCGATCAGGTAGCGTGAACCGGTAACGGTGCGTGCAGCTCCGTGAAAACCAAGACTTAGGCCCATAATCGTTTCCTTTTATTCTTCGTCGTCTTCGTCGTCTTCGGTTTTTTCAACCACTGGAACAACATAATTTAGGCCGAGTCGCCCGCCGTCAGCATAGATGCACTGTCCGGTCACGTACGATGAATCATTTGATGCCAGGAACACTGCTATATTGGCGATTTCTTCAACTTCGCCTACTCGGCCCAGCGGGGTGCGTGATAGTATGGTTTTACGGATTTCCTCATTCACCATCAGATTCTCTTTGAGCATGTCAGTCATTATTGTGCCCGGTCCAATTGCATTGACTCTAATATTACGCTGAGCAAGTGCAACCGCCATGGCTGTCGTCAGTTGATTAATCCCGCCTTTAGAGACATTATAAGCAACCGCATTTGGTATCGAGACTTTGGCATTAATTGATGAAATATTGATTATTGCACCGCTGGTTCCGTTTTTCACCATTTCCCTGGCAG
>JAHEKD010000263.1 GCA_024638545.1 Gammaproteobacteria bacterium | reverse complement strand
GTCTTAGGTTGGACTGCGCTTCGGCGTGCGTTCGTCCGGCTGTTCCGGTTTTGCCTATATTGTAGAACTCACGGACTCAATTGAGGCAAATGACCAGATTTTTGAGATCAATGGCATCAAGATAGTCATAGATAAGGATGTTCTGCCTTATATTTCAGGTACACAGATCGACTACACCCGAGGGAACCTGTCCGAGGCCTTTGTATTCAATAATCCAAACGTGACAGCGAGCTGTGGTTGTGGCGAAAGTTTTACCACCACGCACTAGCCGCAAACACGTGCAGCAGCGATGAACCTGTATTGCTGTCGGCACTCAAACCATAGTTGAAGATTATTAGTGTTATAAATACCACTAATCCACACGTGTGCGATAATAAATTCATTGAATAAGCCAATTTAATGCTAATGAGAGGAACCTGTAATGACTAACAGTTTTAATGCCAAAACGACGCTTGAGCTGAATCACAAATCCTATGAGATTTATTCATTTAAGGCGCTTCAGGAGAAATATGATTTAACACGATTACCCTATTCACTTAAGATTCTCCTCGAAAACCTGCTTCGATTCGAAGACGGTGTGAATGTTACGGCTGCAGATATAGAGGCATTATTAAACTGGGACCCGGCAGCCGAACCAAGCCAGGAAATCTGCTTTACGCCATCACGAGTGTTGATGCAGGATTTCACCGGCGTGCCTGCAGTTGTTGATTTAGCCGCCATGCGTGACGCTATGAAAATGCTGGGCAGTGACCCAACACTGATTAATCCTCTGTCGCCTGCTGACCTTGTTATCGATCATTCAGTGATGGTGGATTATTTTGGCAAACAAAACGCACTCGACCTCAATGCGCAACTTGAATTCAAGCGAAATCTGGAGCGCTACACTTTCTTGAAGTGGGGGCAACAGGCGTTCGATAATTTTCAGGTGGTACCACCGGCAACCGGGATTTGCCATCAGGTCAATCTTGAGTACCTGGCGCAGGTCATCTTTGGACGAATCAACAACGGAGTGCTTCAGGCTTACCCGGACACGGTTGTAGGTACAGACTCGCATACAACCATGATTAACGGGCTCGGCGTACTGGGATGGGGTGTTGGCGGCATTGAAGCAGAGGCGGCGATGCTGGGCCAGCCAATAACAATGCTGATACCGCACGTAATTGGATTTAAACTAACCGGCAAACTGGCTGAGGGCGCTACCGCGACCGATTTGGTGCTGACAGTTGTACAGATATTACGCGAGAGAGGCGTTGTTGGAAAGTTCGTCGAGTTTTTTGGCGACGGCCTTGATAATCTTTCACTTGCTGATCAGGCAACAATTGCGAATATGGCTCCGGAATACGGTGCAACATGCGGAATTTTCCCGATCGATGCGGAAACATTAAGCTATCTGCACTTAAGCGGTCGTACCGAAGAACAGATTGCCCTGGTTGAATTCTATGCAAAACACCAGGGCATGTTTCGTGAAACCAGTGGTGCAGTTGCCGATTATACTGATGTTCTTGAACTTGATCTGGGATCAATTGAGCCATGTATTGCGGGGCCGAAACGCCCTCAGGATAAGATCTCATTGAGAAGTGCATCCGGGGAAATAGAAACTTTAATCAAGGCAATGCGCAGTGAAGACCCTGATTCAGGCCAGCCTTGTGCAGTCAGCCATGATGGTGAAAGTTTTGAAGTATCGGACGGTGCTGTCGTCATTGCCGCAATAACCAGCTGCACAAATACATCCAATCCTGATGTCATTATGGGTGCAGGATTACTCGCCAAAAATGCAGTAGCCAGGGGCCTTAAAGTCAAACCCTGGGTAAAAACCTCACTGGCGCCCGGATCTCAGGTGGTTACAGAGTATCTGGAAAGCTCGGATCTGCTTGAACCCTTGGAGCAGCTGGGATTTGATGTTGTTGGATATGGTTGTACAACCTGTATTGGAAATTCAGGTCCGCTGCCCGAGCACATCAGTAAAGCAGTCAGTGATGGTGACCTGATTGCGACGTCTGTTTTATCGGGTAACCGGAATTTCGAGGGTCGGGTCCATGCCGAGGTCAAAATGAATTTTCTGGCGTCTCCGCCACTGGTGGTGGCCTATGCATTGGCAGGCAGGGCTGATATTGACATGTATAATCAACCCCTGGGGCAGGATAAAGAAGGAAATGATGTTTACCTGAAAGATATATGGCCTACACAAAAAGACATTAATGAGGTTGTCACTAATACCATTTCAAGAGAAATGTTCCAGGAAAAATACTCGAATGTATTCAAAGGGGATGAAAACTGGTCGAAAATCAAGGCCCCAGAGTCCAGCCTCTACGGGTGGCAGGATGACTCAACATATATACAAAACCCGCCCTATTTTGTTGATATGCCGCCATCGGCACCTGGAATAGGAGAAATCAAAAACGCACGCGTACTGGCAAGATTAGGCGACAGCATCACCACTGACCATATCTCACCTGCAGGCGCTATAAAAGAGGACTCACCAGCGGGTATGTACTTAAAAGACAACGGCGTCAGTAAAGTCGACTTTAACTCGTACGGTTCCAGGCGTGGCAATCATGAAGTGATGATGCGCGGCACATTTGCGAATATACGTTTGCGCAATGAACTTGCACCTGGAACGGAGGGTGGCTGGACGTGCCACCAGCCGTCTGGCGAACAGATGACTATATATGACGCAGCAATGCGTTATCAGCAGGAAGGCACGCCGTTAATCGTTATCGCCGGTAAAGAGTACGGCACCGGATCTTCCAGAGACTGGGCTGCCAAAGGCTCGATACTGCTGGGTATCAAAGCAGTTATTACTGAAAGTTTCGAACGCATTCATCGCTCCAACTTGATCGGCATGGGTGTATTACCGCTTCAGTTTAAAGACGGCGAATCCCGTGAGACTTTGAACTTAACTGGCAAGGAAACCTACAGTATTGAAGGACTTAAACCAGGCGTGCAAACGGTAATGGTTATCGTCGAAGATGGTGATGAGCGCAGGCAGTTCGAGGCTATTGTTCGTATCGATACACCTAAAGAATGGGATTATTACCAGCACGGTGGAATTTTACAGTACGTGCTGCGTCAACTCGCAGGCAGCGATCAAAAAGCAGCCTGAAATGCTGAGTGAGATTTTGATATGAAGATGGTTATTGCTATCATCAAGCCATTTAAGCTTGATGATGTTCAGGACGCACTCGGTGATATAGGTGTCAATGGTATGACCATTACAGAGGTCAAAGGCTACGGCAGGCAAAAAGGCCACACCGAACTCTACCGGGGCGCAGAATACGTCATCGATTTTGTGCCTAAGGTAAAACTTGAAATTGCGACACAGGATGATCGTGTCGATACGGTAGTCGAGACTATTATAAAGGCCGCAAATACTGGAAAGATAGGCGATGGTAAGATTTTTATTCAACCATTGTCACAAATATTCCGTATTAGAACGGGTGAAACTGATGTGGATGCCATTTAAGAGCTGGTTCACGAAATAGTGGAGATATTTGATAACAAGATATGCACTGGCGTCGTGGGTCCGGAAATCTTAATTTCTGCACTGACGGCGCAGACCAGTTGAGATCAGTGATCGCAAGCCACAGCTGTGTGAAAGCTTTTAATCGGATGCTGTGCACTCACGTACTGCGCACGTACCTAGTGCGAGCAGTTTGCCGTTTTCACCTGCCAAGGCTTATCAACGGCATTGCCCGGTTATTTTTCGCCTCGGTCTTGATACTGTTTCTTAACGCAGGTATTACCGCTCAGCAGGATCAATCAATAAAGCACTGGCAGACGATTGTGGAGCAGAATCCTGATGATGCCAAAGCCTGGTTCAATATCGGTGTTTTTTATGAAACCGGGCAGGATTTAGAAAAAAACCAGACCCGTGCCTACGAGGCTTACAAAAAGTCGATTGATCTTGGATATGCACCGGCCATGTATAACTTGGGATCAATTTATGCAAAACAAAAAGATTACGTCAATGCACGCCAGTGGTGGGAGATGGCGGCGGAGCTAGGCCTTCCTGAAGCCCAATATAATATGGGAATGCTCTATGAGAAAGGCTGGGGTGTGAAAGTGGACCCGCAAGTTTCTTCCAACTGGTACCAACGTGCCGCCGAGACAGCAATGGATAAATATTTTCAGCTATATCGAAAATCGAGGTCAGAGCACCAGACTAAACCTGCCATTAATGAAGCCAGCGTAAGTATTGTTGAGCGTCTGGCAATTTTCAAAACCGCATCCGCGGCATCTGCACAGCACTCAAAATTACCGGCCGGGCGTGCACGCCCGGTTGATCTGCAGATCGCCCAGGCAAACACTGCAGCAAAAAAAGGCGGTGAACAGGACAGTGTTAATGCCGGACAACCGTCAGGCTGGGACTGGATTTATTCACAGCCGCAGGAAAGTTTCACAATTCAGCTGTTTGCCACCAAAGACCCCGGCAAGACTGAGAAATTTATTCAACAATATGCCCTCAGCGCGCGCGCGCAGGTCATCCAGGCGGTGGTCAAAGATGCGACATATTATAAAGTACTGATTGGGAGTTTCACCGATTGGAATGATGCCGCCGTTGAAATCGGGACGTTTCCCAAGGACCTTAGAAACCAAAGGCCCTGGGTAAGAAAATTTGGCAGCCTGTATAAGGAAGTACCAGAAACGCTCGCTTCCGGCATAAACGATAACGCTGAAAAACAGCAGGCAGTGAATGGTGTCATCAACAGTGAAAAGACTGG
>JAHEKD010000262.1 GCA_024638545.1 Gammaproteobacteria bacterium | reverse complement strand
GTTGACTTGATCATTGATGGCGGCCCGTGTGAGCTTGAACCCACAACAATATTAGACTTGACGAAACCTCAGGCACAGGTGCTGAGGCAGGGGCGAGGCAGTATAAACTTTTTATGACATACTTACGACTACGATAACATGGCATTACCTGGACAATACGAAAGAGTTCTCTCCGGCATGCGCCCGTCCGGGCGTCTGCACCTGGGTCATTATCATGGGGTTCTAAAAAACTGGATAAGCTTGCAGCATGAATACGACAGCTATTTCTTCGTGGCAGACTGGCATGCGCTCACGACACATTACGATACACCGCAAAACATGCAGAGCAACGTCTGGGATATGGTGGTTGACTGGCTTGCCGCCGGCGTCGATCCATCGCGCGCGACAATATTCATTCAATCACAGGTGCCTGAGCATGCAGAACTGCATTTGCTGCTGTCAATGATAACCCCCGTGAGCTGGCTTGAGCGCGTCCCGAGTTACAAGGAACAGCAGGAAAAACTTGCCGGTAAGGATCTGTCCACCTACGGCTTTTTAGGTTATCCGCTTTTACAAAGTGCCGATATCCTGGTTTACAATGCCAGTTATGTGCCGGTTGGTGATGATCAGGTGGCACACGTGGAATTAACTCGCGAGATCGCCCGGCGATTTAATTATATTTATGGGCGGGACGAAGGTTATGCAGAAAAAGCGGAAGCTGCGATTGATAAAATGGGCAAGAAAAATGCACGTAAATACCGACAGTTAAGAACAGCTTTCATTGAAAAGGGTGAACAAAGTGCGCTAGAGAAAGCGCATCAGCTTTTATACCAGCAGAAGAACATCACCCTTGGTGATAAAGAGCGATTATTTGGGCATTTGGAAGGCGGCGGGAGAGTCATCCTCACAGAACCCAAGGCCTTGTTGACCCGGGCATCGCGAATGACAGGCCTGGATGGACAGAAAATGTCAAAATCTTATAACAATACGATATTTATGCGTGACGATAATGATCGTATCACCAAGCAAATAAAATCCATGCCTACTGATCCGGCAAGAGTAAGGAGAGATGATCCGGGCGATCCGGAAAAATGCCCGGTTTGGGAGTTACACAAAGTTTACTCTGATGAAGAGGTGAAGTCCTGGGTTGTTGAGGGCTGTAAAACAGCGGGTATCGGCTGCGTTGACTGTAAAAAGCCGCTTATTGACGCGATCGTGAAAGAGCAGGATATCATTAAAGCTCGCGCGAGACCTTACCTGGAAGACCCGACATTAGTCAGGACTGTTGTTGCCAGTGGCTGTGAAAAGGCACGCGAAGTTGCGGAGGAAACCATGGATGAAATAAGGGAATGTCTGAATACTGATTACTATTCATGAGTGATGACCACACACCAGAACCGGAGACTGGGTTGCCAGGCAGCGAAGACAAGGTCATGGCGCTCGTATCGGGTGAGCCATTTATCGATATTCCGGATGATTTATACATTCCCCCCGATGCCCTGGAAGTTATTCTGGATTCGTTTGAGGGCCCGCTTGATCTGCTGCTGTACCTTATTCGTAAACAAAACCTCGATATTCTGAATATTCCCGTGGCAAAAATAACCCAGCAATACATGCAGTACGTTGAGTTGATGCGTCAATTTAAACTCGATCTTGCTGCCGAGTATCTGGTCATGGCAGCGATGCTGGCTGAGATTAAGTCAAGAATGCTGCTCCCCAGGCCAGGCGATGCCGATGACGACGAGGGTGATGATCCGCGGGCTGTTCTGGTCAGACGACTGCAAGAATATGAACGCTTCAGCAAGGCAGCACAGGACCTGGATGATTTACCAAGAATGGAGCGTGATATTTTCCTTTCCAGAGCGCAGCTTTATGATATTGAGCAGCCCATTCCAATGCCGCTGGTCACCATGGACAGCATTGCCTATGCCTACGAACTGGTCGTTGAGCGCGCAAAGCGTAATCAAAACTGGTTGATTGAACGAGAGGTTTTGTCAGTCAGAGAAAGAATGACAATACTGCTGGAAAAATTGCAGTCAAAAAAATTTTTAAGGCTGGAGGAAATGTTCAGTGTCGAAGAAGGTAGAATGGGGCTGGTTGTCAGCTTCATTGCCATATTGGAATTAGTCAAAGATAAAGTGCTGATTGTCGTGCAGAATGCGCCGTATTCACCCGTTCATGTAAAATCCGTTACCGGCGCAACTATTGTTCAAGATATAGACACCAATGAATAATGAATTAAAACAGATCGTCGAAGCTGCAATCCTGGTCGCTGATGATCCTGTGAGCGTTAGCCGGATTATATCGCTTTTTCCTGACACGGCAAAACCTGGGAAACAGGAAATTCTGGCTGTCATTGAGGAATTAACGACTGATTGTGAGCAACGCGGTATTGAGATTAGAAAAATTGGCGGCGGTTACCGATTTCAAAGTAAGGAACGCTATGCAGAATTTTTACGAAAATTATACGAGCTAAAGCCACCTCGATATTCAAGAGCAGTTCTGGAAACACTTTCCATAATTGCCTACAGGCAACCAGTTACCCGCGGCGATATCGAAGATGTGCGGGGTGTTTCAGTAAGCACCGAAATTATGCGCACACTATTGAACAGGCAATGGGTGAAAGTAGTTGGTCATAAAGAGGTCCCGGGAAGACCGGCGCTATACGCAACCACGAAAGAATTTCTGGCTTATTTCAATCTAAAAACAATTCGTGAAATGCCTGAGCTTCAACGAAAAAGAGAGCTAGAAGAAATAGCCAGAGATAACCAGATTTCACTGCCTCTAGGCGAGCCCGTTGCAGATTCAGACCGGGCAGAAATTGGAGATCTGCATGATCAGGATGATGGAAGTTCGATTCCGTTGATAACACAACCAAATACAGATGAAAGCCGAATTACAGCCCCTAGCGCCACAAACGACGGTCATGTTGATTCTGAAATTGAGTCGTCCGGCGATGATGTCCACGAATTAGAAAAAGCTAATGCATAGCTAATCGTTAGTTATGTTAATGAAAGGCAGTGGCAATGCAGCAACGAATCCAGAAGATCATAGCACGGACCGGGCTGGCATCGAGGCGCGGGGCCGAAGCCTTAATCCGGCAGGGCAGGGTCAGGCTAAATGATAAGCTGGCTGTACTGGGTGATAAAGCCGCGATCAATGACCGAATATATGTTGATGACAAAGAGATCAAAACCGCAGATGCTAATCTTCAAGTACTGCTACTCAATAAACCTGAGGGCTATATTACGTCCAGAAAAGACCCTCAAGGACGTAAGTCTGTATTTGATCTTTTACCTGAGTTAACTGCTGGCCGTTGGATAAGTGTCGGACGGCTCGATATAAATACCTCCGGATTACTTTTATTCACCTCCGATGGCGGATTTGCAAATCTGTTGATGCATCCATCATCAGATATTGAAAGGGAGTATATGTGTCGCATCTATGGAGGCATAAATAATAATAAAATCAATAAGTTAAAATCAGGAATTAATCTGAAACCTGAAATGAAAACTGCTTTTTTTAAGTCAATAAGGGAAGTCAGCTCCTCCGGCAGGAATCACTGGTTCAGCGTTGTTTTGACGCAGGGAAGATACAGAGAAGTCAGGCGTTTATGGGAGGCGGTGGATTGTCAGGTCAGCCGACTGTCGAGGATTCGTTTCGGACAGCTTCGCTTGCCTGGTAATTTGCCCAAAGGTAAATACCTGCTTCTGTCCGATGCACAAATTACAGCTTTTCGTGATTCAATTTATAGCAAAAAAACGGATACGGGTATTTACGGGAAATGTTAGTTTGTGAAGCGACAAGACTTTAGTTATTATCTTGCATGTGTTGAACATTTAAGTTGGTAAATTTGATGACAATTTCATACCGTCCACCCATCGAGGATATGTTGTTTGCGCTAAGGACGAGCGGTCAGTTACCGAGACTTCAGGCTTTACCTGAATATGAAGAGTGTAGTGATGATCTTGCTGAGGCTGTACTCGTTGAGGCCGGCAAGGTTGCGAGTGAAATTCTGGCGCCGGTCAATTATTCGGGTAATGAAGAAGGTACAACACTTAAGGGCGATACTGTTGTAACACCCAAGGGCTGGCAGGAGGCCTATGAGGCGTTTCAATCTGGCGGCTGGATGGGATTGGGATTCGATATTGAGCACGGCGGCCAGGGAATGCCGAAGCTGCTGTTGACGGCGACAAATGAAATCTGGCATTCGGCAAACATGGCATTTAGCCTGTGTCCGCTTCTCACTCAAGGCGCGATTGATGCAGTTATTATTCATGCAAACGATGACATAAAACGAAAATTTCTGGAAAAACTGATGTCCGGCAAATGGTCGGGAACGATGAATTTAACCGAGCCGCAGGCAGGGTCAGATCTGGCCCTGGTTCGTACGTCCGCAACCCCAGATGGTGACCACTATCTGATAAAGGGTCAAAAGATTTACATAACATACGGTGACCATGACCTGACCGAAAATATTGCGCATCTGGTTTTGGCGAGACTGCCCGAAGCGCCAGAGGGCGTCAAGGGAATTTCTCTGTTTATCGTTCCTAAATATACGTTAAATGAGGATGGCGAAATTGACCAGCTGAATGACCTGCAATGCATAAAACTGGAGCACAAGCTTGGTATCCACGGCAGTCCGACATGCGTTATGTCCTATGGTGATAACGGTGGCGCGATCGGCTATCTGGTTGGAAAAGAACACGCCGGCCTGGCCTGCATGTTTACGATGATGAATAATGCCCGTCA
>JAHEKD010000261.1 GCA_024638545.1 Gammaproteobacteria bacterium | reverse complement strand
AAGAACTGCTGCATACTTTTTATTATTCTAGACGTTAACTTAAAAGGTAGGGCTTCACTCTGGATCGATAAATTTCGAAAATCTGGCTCTAGTTATACCTGGTTGAATCCAGTAAGTTTGGATGTGGCACTTCTATGTCTTCAACCGACACGATGTTGACACGGTGATGTCATATTCGCGGTCGAGGGACGAAATGGAAAAGACTACATTGCGCAAATAACGTCCATTATTGAACGGATAACCCAGGTATTATTAACCCAAATGTATTTATACAATTAAACGATGTCTAGCTCAATTCGCCCCAGGCACTGGCCCAAAGCCAGTTATGACCCCAAATACGATCCGCTTGTCGATGCCGGTCCCGGGCACAACCGGGAATATGCTCCAACCTACTGGATTGGTACCGCCGGCCCCATACCGGAAGACGATGGCCCGGTATCGGGGGATATGGATGTCGACGTCGTTATCGTCGGCTCCGGATACACCGGGCTTTCCTGCGCCATTCACCTGGCCAAAGAGCACGGTATTAAGGCGACCGTGCTGGAGGCCAATACGGTCGCCTGGGGTTGCTCCACCCGCAACGGCGGACAGGCACAGATTTCCTCCGGGCGCCTGAAAAGATCGCAATGGATTCAGCGCTGGGGCGTCGATATCGCTAAATTGATGCACACGGAAGTATGCGAAGCGTTTGATTTGTTCCGCGACCTGATCAGTAACAATGGTTTCAATTGCGACCCGCAAGAAGGCGGTCACTACTATATTGCGCACAAGCCCAGCGTCATACCAAAACTGGAGAAAGAGTCGAAATTGTTGAACGAGGTTTTTGGCTACGGTTCTCGCATATTATCGCGCGAGGAATTGCACGAGGAGCATGTCAGGGATCAGGAAGCTGCAGGTGCGATGCACGAACCCGACGGCACCTGTATCCACGCCGCCAAGCTGGCGTTCGGCTACCAGAATCTGGCACGCAAATTGGGGGCAACAATTCACCCGGGCAGTCCGGTTATGGGCTGGGTGGTTAAAAATGGAGTACACCACTTGTCCACACCTGGCGGTATTGTTCGCGCGCGCGCTGTGGCATTAGCGACAGCTGGGTACACTCCTGCGGGGCTGCATAATCGAACCAAAAATCGTTTGATGCCGATCCTCTCTAACTCAGTGGTAACCCGACCACTTGATGACGAGGAAAAGGAAGCCTGCGGGTTTAAGACATGTTCGCCGCTAACCGATACCCGCACGTTGCGGCATTACTATCGCTACCTGCCAGATGGCCGGGTACAGATCGGCAGCCGCAGCGCCGTTACTGGTGCAGACGCCGAAAATCCGAAACATCTGGAATTACTGAAAAAGGGTCTGGTGCGCAAATTCCCGGTGCTCGAAGACATCAATCTCGACTATTCCTGGTGGGGCTGGGTCGATGTTAGCCACGACATGATGCCGCGCATTTTTCAACCCGATCCTGAACGCAGCATTTACTATGCGATGGGTTACGGTGGAAACGGTGTCATGTACTCAGCCCAGGCCGGCCGGCGTATGGCGCAGATGGTGGCCGGTATTAAGCCGGAAGTCAATTTGCCGATTTTCACATCGCCGCTTCCAAGCCACGGTATTCTGACGCCGTTTCGCCGGATGGGACAACGCTTTATGTACCTCTGGTATTATCTTAACGACGAATTATTATAACCACTGATTTTCCAGTAAAATAACTATCGTCAGAACCTGTCTCAATATGTCCACGCTTGTTCATACGTCGCTAAAAATACGCTCAGACTGCTTGTTTTCTTCAGTAAGCTGCGTTTTTTCTCTTGTTACTGTCTCGTCTGAGCTTCGGCCAGATCATTTTGAGACAGGTTCTGGTTAAACGTTGACTGAAATAATGAATATCCCTTTACCTTACACGAACCGGTTACGTAACCATGACTGATATCGATGTTATTTCCTTTGCAACAGCTCCGCTGGCTGAATCCAGGAGAAGGCTTTCCGACCTGCCTGACCGGGTTGTTGACGGCGACCCTAATCATGTAACACAAATGCAATTCGAAAGCCCTGATGGAAAGCTGGTTGCGGGCACATGGACCAGCACGCCGGGGAAATGGCATGCGTTTACTGGACGCGACGAATTTTGCACAATTCTTTCGGGGCATTGCCGCCTGATATCTGAATCGGGTAAAGTGCAGAGCTTCAAATCTGGCGACGCCTTCATTATTCCGAATGGATTTCGCGGTTACTGGGAAGTCATCGAAACCACCACCAAGCATTTCGTCATACGCCACTGCTAGTCCGCATTTCTCACCGGACTTCGTAGTGAGACGGTTAAAGGATGCGTCCTGTATGGGTTTTACGACCAAAGGCCGGCATTATGTTATCAGCATATGTGCCGGCACAAGTGCCCACAGGCATCCTTGACACTATGTCGAGGACCCTGACCGAGTAAAATGCCCACTTTGCGTGGCAAGGGACCGTCGCAGTAGTAGGGTGGTGAGAAATGCGGGCCAGACCATATAAGCATATTTAATCGGGTCGGAGGGAGGATTGCTTCTCCGGTTCACCCACACCACCCTGCGTGCGGAATCGTCCGATTACCGGGTAATTACGACGAATTGCATCTGGTGTTTGAGTGACGTCACGTATGTATAAAATAACGACTAAATTGAGCAAAAAACCCAAGCAGGCTGATAAACAGTGCAGGAAAAATCTGCATCATCCATATTAAAAATGCGCTAATTTCACCAATCTGAAGCCACTTGATATCTCAATCACTGTTGGTTAATAAAAAAATATGACACGACAATAAATTTGCTCTATTCGTAAATGATACCGGCCCGTCAACAGCAGCCCTGATGTTATCAAAAACCCCGAATTATCAAACTGGGAATAAAAATGGCCGATCTATTCGATCGGCCAAAGTGCCGCTTTGGCTTGATGCCAAGGAGGAGAGAGACCATCAAAATAAAGTCAACTCGCTCTTTTTTAACTAATACCCCTATTAGTTAAGTTAGTCCATCCACCTTCCCGATACGACATACCCCTCTAAGGTAATTTTGTCAGGCAGATTGCAGGATGAACGTGACAGCGGACGTGATGTGCTAGCGGATTGGCTCTCTATTGTGGGGTATCTGCAGAATGAGTAGATGGCAAGCATAAATGCCATCTGCTTAATTCGGCAACCCCGCTATCTTAGAGAAACTCCTTAGACCGGAAGCTTTGCGTCGCTGCTTTTCAGCCAGCTTTGCCTTTATCGGTACGCTAGGCGTACAATGAGGATATTAAAACTTAATATACAAGCTTAGTCAACCCTATTCATGATTTGTTAACAAATTGTCATATTTCAAATATATCTGTGCATAAATTCGACTCGACTGCATGTATGCACTTATTTCAAACCCTCGCCAACTGTTAATTACAGCACCTGTTCTTCAAAAAGATTCCATTGAGCAAAAGTTAAAAAATCAGCCTACAATTCTCGCCATGCGAATCCATTGATAAAGTCAAAGGGGACAAAGGCAAAATGCATATAAAGTCTCGGAGCCAATAGCGTCATCATGAAACAGAATTGATGGCGGCCGGTTTGGTTTCATCAGGTAACGGTATTGCTGATAGTCTGGCTCATCAAAAGGCTACGCGTCGAATCAAAAACCCGAGCCTGTTAAATTCGGCATCGTGTGAATGCACTTGCGGCCGTTGGATAAGGGTTTCATTTTCAGCCGGATTGTTTCGTCTGAAGCCCGCACTTACCATACGAGCTCAATATCCTATCCGGCTTCACGCTGACCCTGCCATCATTCCCGATTCTGACACAGCGCAATCGTGAAAACCCGATACCGACGGTTTTTCGACATAAAGATTCAAAATTCCAAACACTGGTAAGAATGCGGGCTAGATGTGGCCTGAATTATCAAGTACAATCGGTTGCGTTAAATTCTCAACATACAACATGTTTTAAAGGTCATTTAGGCTGTAATTATGAAAAAAATAATTTGCTTGCTAACTACTTTAGTTATTGCAAATCTGGCATTGGCCCAGGGCGATTCCGGAATCGGAAAAGAAAAAGCATTTACCTGCATGGGTTGTCATGGTCAGGCCGGCATCCGGAATGCTTATCCGGGTTATCGGGTTCCAAAACTGGGCGGTCAAAGTGCTGAGTACATTACCATTGCACTTAAGGCCTATCGCAGCGGCGAACGTTCTCATCCCACAATGCAGGGTCATGCGGCTTCTCTGAGTGACGAAGACATTGAACATATCGGGGCATATTTTGCCAGCATTCAGAACGATTAATTTGGAATGAGATCATGATGAGTAACTTGAAGATTTTAACAGCCCTACCCACAGCCCTGCTGCTCACCTTGACCAGCGCCATGGCCGACGGCGACCCGGAAAGCGGCAAGGCCAAGGCACAAGTCTGCGTGAGCTGCCATGGCGAAACCGGTATGAGCGTCACACCACAATACCCTAACCTGGCCGGCCAGTATTAAGATTACCTGGTGCAGGTATTGACTGATTATCGTGACGGTGATCGTGACAACGCCATCATGAAAGGTTTTGCAACAGCCCTGACTGACGAGGATATTGAAGACCTGGCAGCCTATTTTTCATCCCAGGAAGGATTGTTCACGCCCAGCCAGGATCAGTGGTAATCATTCGCCACAGAGCAGACGCTTTGAGTGAATTATGAAGGCTCCTCCGGCAGCCTTTTTCTATAAAAGCGACAGGCGCCTGATTTTCCAGGTGTA
>JAHEKD010000260.1 GCA_024638545.1 Gammaproteobacteria bacterium | reverse complement strand
CCCGGTTTTGGATCTGAAGGTGGTTTATTGCGCCTGTATAAATAAAAAAACAGTCGATGATGTTCCGGGTGCAGATTGTCCGGATTGGGGAATCCTGTCGGTTTGGGAAAATTTACAGGCGGATTATATAATCTGCGCGACCAGTAATAGCTTCCTGTAAACATTGCAAATGCTTCTAAAAAAGCAATGAATGGCGTAGTGCGCTTTTCAAACCAGTGCATTCGATTGCGTGCATAATTATTTACTGCCAATGGGTTGCTCCATGGCAAGGTGTATCTATTAACCAGATCATTCAATTTGTCAGCGATATTCACCAAGGTATCATCGAATTCATCAGCAGGCTGTGACCCGATTGCCAGAAACGATAAAAATTTTGCTAAAATCTTACTTCTCTGAATTGGTCCTGTTTTAATAAATTGCAGAGCATGTCCAAATTCATGGGCAAAATCCGACGGGATGACGTCGTAGTGAATAGTTGGATTTCCACCTGGATTAGGGTTGTTATAGGGCAGGTTGACGACGGCTCCTGGAATTAATGCCTGTATTTTAGGATCTTCGCCTAGCGCAGTTTCATGACCACTGGGAAAATTTCTGTTGCTAATCTTGCCGGGTATGGCCTGGGGCTCTCGCCATGCCGTAAACTCTATTAATCCATGATGATATGAATCCTGAAGCAATACAGCGGTTATAAATGCAATTTCTACATCATTGGCCAGACTGTTTAATGCAATCGTGAAGTTTGACCCTGTTGGGACGAGCGAAAATTGTGTCGATAGATAGCTTGGAAAGACAGCGCCTGAGCGTATCTGAACAGATACGTTTTCAGGAAAAAACTCGAATTCCACCGTAGAGCCTAATGTGATATCAATTTCAAAACGTCCATCTGCATTAGTAATACCTTCTGCACTTTCTGAGGCTGATGATAAATACCGGTAGAAAAAATATCTAAGCGGAGTACTTACAATTGTTGCGGCCGGGTAATCGCCGACAACATGGGCTGATGTTGGGGGGGAGACATTTGCATTTATGGGCACAATCGGAATTGCTGTAGTCACTGTCCAGCTAAATTCCAGTGTGCCAATTAGCTTTGTCAAATCCTTCTCCTCATGTATGTAGGTTTATAGACTAAAACCTCAAAACAAATGAACCTCAATATAAAAGGGTGAGTATGTGCAAATCAAATCGCTGTTTTTACGATTAACAAAAGCATTGGGTAGCAGAGGGACTATTAAAGTCATGCTAAATTGCGCTGGGTATCCTGGACTTAGCATGGCTTTAAAAAAGACAAAAAAACCGGGCATATCCCCCGCAAATGATTTCCTTGAGGGCATTTGGCTGTATATATGTTTCTGAATAATTCAGCATGGTGGTTAAATTTCTGTGACTGGCCTGATTGTCTTTTCCAAATGCTTCGAAACCAAGTGTGTAGTAGGGAATTGTTTTATGTACTTTTAATGAGGTATATTCTACCGTGCAGCCCTGACTAATCTGCTCATCAAAATCCACAGGCCTCACAGTTTTTCCGCTGAGTACAAATTTTTTCTGTTTGCGTTTTTTTAAGATGTCAATCCAGGAAAAAATATCGCTGTCAATTTTGCCCAGATTTTGTAATGAAGCAGCACTGTCTTCATAACTGCATTTCACCCAGTCTTCAATTATCCAGCGCTGCCTTTTAAAAGTATGTTTATGAGACCCAACCAGTAACTTAATCTCCATCCTGCCCTCCCTGATTTTAATGCCAATCGATTCGGATTTTCGATTCAAATAACGGTCAGTCCTGGCCTGAGTAGCACTGCTTTTACCTGGAAAGGCATTAAATAGATTAAGCAGTGTTTTCCCTTTGTCTGAAAACCAGCGAATTTCCGAACTGTAATAAATCATTTTGGAGCTCAGGCAATCATCATAATGGGGATTGAATGATTGCATCAGCGTAACTCAGTTTTCCTGAACTACTGATATATAGCCTGTCTAGTATCCTCTTTAATTTTTGTTGCTTAACAATATACCACCTGATACAAGCCGCTAGCAAATTTCATCTTCAATGAATCCATTGATGAATTAACTTGCTGAATTAATGATTACAGGCTACTAAATCTTTACAACTATTATTAAAAATACATGGCATCAGTAATGCCTGTGAAAGCAATGCCATATACGGTTACTGTCAGAAATTGGAACTCCAGTCCAAATACCGGATACTCGATAGCGCGGGTAGCCGTAATGATTCAGGTGTCAATCCAGTTTAGCTGTGAACGCAGGGCGACATTCTTACCGACGACAACAATGCACGGGGTATCGACATTCCAGTCCCTGGAATAATGCCTGCATTTTGCTAACGTGGTTTCCAACACGCTTTGCTTATCGATGGTGGCATTGCTGATCAATGCCACCGGCTCATCAGCGGCCCGGCCGCCTTCAATCAGCTTCTTTGCGATTACGTCAAGACGGTAGAGCGTCATGAAAAGCACCAGGGTACCGCCTGAGCTGGCCAGGCCCGCCCAGTTTACCTTGTCAATTTCCTCATTATTCGCATTATGCCCGGTGACAAAACTAACCACTGAATTATACTCACGGTGGGTCAACGGTATGCCGGCATAGCCTGGTCCGGCAATACCGCTGGTGATGCCGGGAATGACTCTGAACGGAATATTATGCTTGAACAATGTCAGTGCCTCTTCACCGCCGCGTCCGAAAATAAACGGATCGCCACCTTTTAATCTGACCACACGTTTACCCTGCCTGGCTAAATCAACCAGTTTAAGTGAAATGTCACTTTGATGCGGCGAGGGTCTTCCGCCACGTTTGCCTGAATAAATTTTTTCTGCTGTTTGTTGAGCATATTCCAGTATCTCAGTATTAATCAGCGCGTCGTAAACAATGCTATCGGCCATTTGAATGGCGTTAAGTGCAGCAACGGTGAGTAAGCCGGGATCGCCCGGTCCGGCACCGACCAGCCAGACGTGGCCGGCAGGAACAACCTGCATCTTGTTTTTCAAACTTTGAATTTGCATTTATTCTAAGCAGTTGATAACTTGACCTCCAGCTATAATACTTGCGTTCAACATTCAACACCATCATTTGCATATCAATAATTTGTCCAGGTGCGATCAAAGCACGTCAGTTCTGCCATGCCGTTGGATTAGACTTGTCTGCATGTTAACTATTATTCACCTGGCTGTTACCGTTCTTAACAATCTCAAGTTCATCCAGCACCGTTATTCTGGAGCTGCTCTACAGGCATACGGCACCCAGTTTGCCTGTGCTTGGCACGCAGGATGCGATTATTTCAGTTGGCGTTTTAGCCACAAATCAGACGGACTGGCCTACCATTCCGGTAGTCTTGCTCAAAAATTCCCCATTTCTATCGGGCGACAGAATCCGCATTCACGCTGATGGTCAGATCGTTGGGTTATCAAATTAAGATCAGCTTGTTACCTCTGGTACATTCACAGTAAAATTTCAAGATGTCCACAGATCCGTTATTACAACCCTTCAAACTGAAGCACTTGACGCTCAAAAACCGAATCATGACGACGTCACATGAACCGGCCTATGCAGAAGAGGGTTTACCTAAAGACAAGTGCGGCGCACACACTGGTCCTCGGGCGATTGGCTGCCTGTCCTCAGCGCGTCGGGCAAGCGTGAGCCGGCCCATCGGGCATTTCCCAAGCAGGCAGAAGACTGGGACATTGACCGGATCATCTCAGACTACGCCGATGCCGCACAGCGCATGAAAGCAGCCGGACTCGACGGTATTGAGCTGCAGGCTTATTGTCATATTATTGATCAGTTCTGGTCTGACGTCACCAATGAGCGTGAGGATGCCTACGGCGGCTGTTTCGAAAACAGAATGCGTTTTTCCGATAGATTATTACGTGCCGTTAGGGACAAAGTGGATGACGAATTTATTGTCGGTATCCGGCAAACCGCTGATGAGCAGTACAAACGCGGGGGCATAGATGTTGAAGAAGGCATGAAGATATCCCGTCACTTGCGTGACTCAGGCTTGATCGATTTTATGAATGTCGTGCGTGGACGCTGTGATACTGATCCGGCCATGGTCAATGTCATTCCCGTTACTGGTATGAAGTCAGCACCGCACCTTGATTTTGCCGGCCGCGTTAAGAAAGAAATCGATATGCCGGTGTTTCACGCCGCCTGCATACCCGATGTTTCTACGGCGCGTTATGCAGTTGAGAGCGGTCAGCTCGACATGGTCGGCATGACGCGTGCACACATGGCAGATCCGTATATCGTACAGAAAATTATTGACGGCAGGGAAGAAGAGATACGTCCGTGTGTAGGTGCAACCTACTGTCTGGACAGGATATACCTGGGACAGGCTGCGCTTTGTACCCATAATGCATCAACGGGCCGTGAACTTTATATGCCGCACAGGGTGAGTCCGGCCTAGGTAACTAAAAAAGTGGTCGTAGTGGGTTCAGGACCAGCCGGGCTGGAGGCAGCCCGGGTCTGTTCACAGCGTGGTCACGAGGTTGTGGTGATGGAGGCGGCCAGTGAGCCTGGCGGGCAAATTCGACTGTTGTCTCAAAATCCACGCCGGCGGGAACTGCTAAGCATCATTGACTGGCGGATGAATCAGTGCGCGGCTAGAGATGTCGTTTTCGAGTTCAATATCTGGGCTGAATCTGATGAAGTCATGGCGTACAACCCGGATGCGGTCATCATTGCCACGGGTGGTTTACCCAATACCGAGGTGCTGGTCAACGGAAATGAGCACGTCATTTCAGCATGGGACAT
>JAHEKD010000259.1 GCA_024638545.1 Gammaproteobacteria bacterium | reverse complement strand
GATGAGTGCTAATTCCGATGTGCCGCGTTATGAAGTCGATACTTCCTGGCCAGGTGAGCTGCCTGACAAATGGATTTTGGGGCAGGTGGCTGGTATCGCCGTCGACAGTCATGACCATGTGTGGCTGGTGCATCGCCCCAGGACGATCACTGCGCATGAAGCCGGCGCTGTCCAGAACCCACCTACGGCGGACTGTTGTGTTCACGCGCCGTCAGTCATTGAGTTTGACGCAGAGGGTAATTTTGTTCAGGCCTGGGGAGGCCCCAGATGGGACCCGTCATCGGCATCCTGGATTGAACCGGACCATGACTGGCCGCAGAGTGAACACGGCATCTTCGTGGATTCTGAAGACAATATATGGGTTGGAGGCAACGGCGAAAACGACCATATCGTGGTGAAGATGAGCAGGGAAGGCAAACACCTTATGACCATCGGCCGTATGCATGAGACCGGCGGCAGCAATGATACCCGGCGCCTGGGTCAGCCGGCTGATGTCTATGTTGATACAGGTGCACGGGAGGTCTACGTGGCGGACGGCTATGGAAACCGGCGTGTGATTGTATTTGACATGGATGACGGCCAATACAGGCGTCACTGGGGTGCCTACGGTAATGTCCCCAGTGATGAGGAGCTGCCGGCCTATCAACCCGGGGGCCAGCCCTTCAAAAACTTCAGCGGGCCGGTACATGCCTTGGAGCTGACCTCCGATGGACGGCTGTATGTGGCCGACCGCACCAGTAATCGTATCCAGGTGTTCCAGCGTGACGGCACATTTATATCTGAAAAAATAATCGGTGCCTGGACCATTAACCAGGGTGCCGTGTGGGACATAGAAAGTGCCGGTTTCGCCGCTGAAAGATGGCTGTTTATCGCTGATGGGCATAACAAAAAGATCTGGATCCTCGAGCGCGACAGTATGGATGTGGTGGCCACCTTCGGCCGGGGCGGCCGGCAGGCCGGACAGTTCGAATGGGTACATAATATTGCATCTGATTCAAGCGGTAACCTGTATACCTCCGAGGTCAACACCGGCAAACGGGTACAGAAATTCAGATTGTTGCCTGAATAAAATATTTCACGGGAGGGACAAATGGATACGATAAAATTTTTGTTTTTAACAATTTATGGTTTAATTTTTTCTTTTTTCAGCTTTTATGTGGCCGCTCAGGCCCCGGTACCCCAGGCCTCCCAGCATCCAGATGCATACATCATCGACATTGCCTATGAGGACGTTCAGCCCGTAAACGGAAAGGGGGGGTCAGATATCAGTGGACCCTATGTACCGGTGCGCGACTGGCCAAAGCCGTTGCCCGGAGGACGGGTGTACGGTACTACTGCATCCATTGTGGCGGAATCGCCGGACAGTATCATTGTCGCTGCCCGCAGTACCATGGATCCCTGGCCGATACCTTACAGCTGGGACCTGCGTGAAGCACATATCATCCTTGGCGCTGAGCGGCTGGCGGCCTTCAGGAACAAACAACACACCCACAAACTGACGGTGCTGGATCGGCAGGGAAACATCAAGGAGTACTGGAAGCAGTGGGACCACGTGTTTCCCTCCATCCAGTTTGTGAGGATCAGCCAGTACGATCCCGACAACCATATTTACGTGACCGGCCGCGGCCTGTTGATGAAATTTACCCGTGATGGTAAACAACGTTTATATACTATCGGTCCCGATGATGTGCCAACCGGTGAAGGCCAGGAGGAGTTTGGGCCCGAGGGAATGACATTCCATCCGGACGGCAGTTACTGGGTAGCATCATCTGACCGGATAATCAGGTTTTCCAATGATGGACAATATTTATCTGAGATAGGACGGGGCGGCAGCGGGCCCGGCGAGCTGGACCGGGTACACGATGTATTTTATGACCCGGTTGGTAAAAAGATCTATGCCGCTGATCGCAGTAACCACCGGGTGCAGATATTTGATGAAGACGGCAACTACATCGACCACTGGCCCAATATCGTCGGTCCATCGGAACTTCGTATGACGGCAGACCGCAGGTATCTCTGGGTGATGGACCTGTTTACCGCCAAATTTCTCAAGTTCGATCTGAACGGCAAACTGATCACCAGCTGGGGGACCCAGGGATTTGCCCCGGGTGCCATTACCGGCGGTGTGCATGATTTCACTACCGACAGCGAGGGCAACCTGTATATCGCCGACCACAGCAACACGGTGCAAAAATTCAGGCCCAGGCCGGACGGTAATCCGGAACAGCTGATCGGTGAGTTACTGCCCTACTGACAGCGGGCGCTCACCGAAACCAGCCGGGGTCAAGCTGGCGCAGCTATAACCTTGATGCCTAATCCGAGCGTTTCGGTAACAGCGACGCTTTCCCCGGCGGCAGCTGCTGGTCAAAGGTGTTCAGGACCATGGCGGTGCCGGTGTAGCCGCCCAGCAGGGCGACGATCTCCACCAGCCGCTTTTTTCCGAACAGCGCCAGTGCCGTGGCGAAGGTGTCTGAACTAACCCGCCGGTCGTCCCGGAAAATCTCCCGGCAAAGCCTGATAATTGCTGCCTCTTTCTCACCCAGGTCTGCAGGTATGGGCCTGTTGTACTTGATAATGTCTATGGTTGACTGCGGCAGTCCCACCTCGATCGCCGTTTCTTCATGAGCGGTCCATTCATAATCGCTGTTCATATGCCAGGCAGCATTCAATATGGTCACTTCCCGTAACTGAGGATTCATGCCTGATTCGTATCTCAGGTATTGATTGGCGCTGGAATTAAAATTGGCGACAACCGGGCTGTGCATGCGGATCGCCCGGGGACCCATATATATCTTTTTCTCCTCGTCATAAGTGAAGGATCGTCCTCCCTCTACAATTGAATCATACAACTGCTTGCCAAAGTCATCCAGTTCTTCGCGATTTACCGGGGGCAGCCGGTTACCGCTACTGTAATACACATCAGTTTTTCCCGGATATAGATTAAGGTCCTGTGCGTATATATATGTTATAGGTATCTCTGCACATACAAGCAGGCCTAATGTATAAAGTAATGGAGTGGTTTTCATTTTGAATTCCCCCGTAAACAATTTTCATTCACAAATCAGGTGAGCTGACAGTGATTATAAACAGTTAACCGATAATGCAACAGAAGGTTCACACACAGGGAATTATGGTGATAAGATTGTAGGATTGAATGAAAAACTGGGATAAAAGGCCGTGTATTCTGTGGTCACGAGTGCCCTTTCAGTCAATTCTAGGATAAGGTCAAACTCAAAAAAGGCTTAATCGGGATAATGGCAAAGTAATTTCATTTTTTTCTGAGTTAAAATAAAAAATTTTTGTGAGCTAAAAAAACAGTATTTATATAAATTAAGAGGATATATAGGTGTATAAACAAACCGTTGGCAAGATTTTTGTCATACTCGTTGCTCTGTTCGTTACAGTGAACGCACAAGAGGACAGTACGTCCGATTTTCTTGAACGTTCTCAAACTATTCTAGACACGATTGCGAACCAACTCGAAATTGCCGATATTAGCGATGAGCAACTACAGGAGATTCGTAGAGAACTCGATAGAGTTCGTAATCAGTCCACCGAGTATATTGATGAAATTCAACCAGACTTAAGGTCAGCATCAGAAGAATTAGAGGCACTCGGACCCGCTCCGGCAGAGGGTGAAGAAACAGAACCCGAGAATATTGCTACACAACGCACAGACATTAATATTCGATTGAATGAAATCGAAGGTCGAATAACGGAAGCAGAGCTAATTGCAACGCGTACTTCGCGTCTACTCAGTGAATTAGCGGAACTCCGTCGAACTAGATTCTCACGAACTTTATTCTCAAGTGGGCCGTCACCTCTGTCCATGCGTGTCTGGCGGCAGGCTTGGCCTCAGATAAAAGGGGCTTCAACTGCAGGCCGCCAGGCTTTTAATAATGTCATTACTGCTGATCCTTTACAGGCGCAAATGCGTGATTCGATAATCGCTATAGCACTGGCTGCAATTATTGCGATATTTTTTGCCTGGCCATTACACTCCTGGTTATTAAACAAATTTGGTCGTGATCCGAGAGTTCAAAAACCAGGCTTTATGGAAGCGATGCGGGCAATGCTTGTTGTGGGTGCTGTTCGGGCACTCCTGCCAACTGCAGCAGCAGCTCTTGTTTACATTGTTGCAATTTATAGTACAGAACCTACTGCTGCGATAAGAGATATTGCAAGGTCTTTGTTCCTGGGCTTCGTTTTCTTTGCATGGGTTGTTGCTTTTTTTCGAGCGTCTTTATCCCCTACATCATCGGCATGGCGAGTACTTCCTTTACCTGACAATTTCGCGGGAGGTATGTGGCACTTTATTATACTTCTTACACTTGTATATGCGCTGGATATTGTTCTTTCAGAAGTATTTTCAATTTATGGGGCAAGGCTTGAAATTACAATTTTGCGTGATTATCTAATCGCCCTGATAGTAATTATTTTGCTTACAATTTTACTGCTTCGTCAAGATATGTGGCGACCAGCTGAACCGGCTTCTGCCAAACCAAGATGGCGTGCTTCCCGGATAATTGGAGCTATAATTCTACTCCTGTTTACGGTTGTCGGTGCATTTGGTTACGTGGCATTGATGAAATATGTCGCAACTCAAGTGCTTTTAACTGGGGGTCTTTTTCTTTTACTATTAATATTGCATCGACTTGGACGGGAGTTCATTGCTCAAATGGTAAGCGGTGATAACTGGCTTACTTCCCATATTCGCGATTATCTACACTTTGATATCGAAAGCACTAACAGACTTGAATTCTGGGCCGGTGTTACATATGACATTATACTGAT
>JAHEKD010000258.1:1897-4820 GCA_024638545.1 Gammaproteobacteria bacterium | reverse complement strand
CATGGTAGTGTACATATCTGCAAGCTTACCCTGCATCAGTTGAAATGTGCCAATTGGCCTGCCAAATTGTTTACGTTGATGCACATAGGGCACGACTACATCCATGCAGGCGCGCATGATGCCCAGCGGTCCACCGGCCAGCGTAACACGCTCATAATCCAGGCCTGACATTAAAATTTTAACACCACCTCCCTCACCGCCAAGAATGTTTTCATCCGGAACCAGGCAGTCCTCAAAGACAAGTTCACAGGTGTTTGAGCCGCGCATGCCCAGCTTGTCGAGTTTCTGTGCCGTCGAAAATCCTTTGAATTCCTTCTCAATTAAAAATGCAGTGATGCCTTTAGACCCGGCCTGCGAGTCAGTCTTGGCATAGACAATCAAAACACTGGCGTCCGGGCCATTTGTTATCCACATTTTATTGCCGTTCAACAGATAGCCACCGTCTACTTTGGTGGCTTTAATTTTCATGGATACCACGTCAGAGCCGGATCCCGGTTCTGACATGGCTAATGCACCAACATGCTCACCGGAGCAGAGCTTTGGCAGAAAGCGTTGCTTTTGCCCTGGCGTGCCGTTTTTATTCAACTGGTTAACGCACAGATTAGAGTGTGCGCCATAGGACAAACCGATTGATGCTGATGCCCGGCTAATTTCTTCCATTGCCACGACATGAGCCAGATAGCCCATGCCTGAACCGCCGAAATCGGGATCGGCAGTGATACCCAACAGCCCGAGTTCGCCGAGGTCTGGCCAAAGATCAGCTGCGAACGTGTTGGTCATGTCTATTTCATCTGCGCGAGGCGCAATTTTATCCTGAGCAAAACGATGTACCATGTCTCGGAGAGCTTCAATTTCCTCACCTAATGAAAAATTCATTCCCGAATCAAACATTAATAACCTCCAGTTGATTTATCAAAAACCATTTTTACCAGCAACGGGCATAGGCTGTATTTCGAATCACTAAACTCAGAATGTAATACATACATTACCGCCAGACACACATCGAGCCCAGTCAAACTCACGCTTAAATCGTGCATACGTGCATTAAAAACCCGATGCGGCAAATACTTGTGCAATGCTGCTTTCCGTGGTGCTGGCACCGATTACGGCAATTGTGTAACGTGCCATTGTATCCTACTGTTTTATCGTTTTTATTTCCTGATGTTGGATTCGGTATACGCGGTTCTGCTTGCCGAAATGACAGTGTGAAAGCAGCCTGCTTGACGAGTTAAATTCCGGCACCCGACAGGACCTGTAATTTACGAAACGTGCAGTGTGCAGATCAGTAAAGACCCCTGCAATAAAAGTTGATACCGCAGCGCCTAGCGCGGTGCAATCGGAACAGCTAACATTTAAAATATTTAGTTTAAAGACCGAAAATGAGCATTTTAGTATAAATTTTAAAGATGAATTCACGGCCTCAATGCTTTTATCAGGTGTTACGGCGATACTGGCCGCCGACTTCGTACAGCAAATTTGAAATCTGGCCCAGTGAGCAGCACTGCA
The DNA here is from genome assembly GCA_024638545.1 of Gammaproteobacteria bacterium. Taxonomy (GTDB): domain Bacteria; phylum Pseudomonadota; class Gammaproteobacteria; order Arenicellales; family JAHEKD01; genus JAHEKD01. The sequence goes on along the minus strand of JAHEKD010000258.1, from coordinate 3,314 downwards.
CCGCATCCATAAGCTCATTAAAAATGTTCCCGTTATTCAATGCAGACTGCTTTATGCGTTCAAGCGCCTGCTCAGATTCATTTTTATGACGGCGCTGGAAATCCCTGAGACGCTTGATCTGGCTTTGCTTTTCTTCATCGCTGGACCGTGCTAATTCAATCGTCATTGGTTGTTGAGATGAATCCGGGTTTAAAAATGTGTTTACACCAATGACGGGTAAAGTGCCGTCGTGTTTACGATGCTCATAGAGCATGGACTCATCCTGAATTTTACCTCGCTGATAGCCTGTTTCCATGGCACCAAGTACACCGCCTCTTTCTGATATCTGCTCGAATTCCCTGAGTACCGCTTCTTCTACCAGTTCGGTCAATTCATCTATTATAAAGCTGCCCTGATTTGGATTCTCATTCATGGCCAGTCCCCACTCCTTGTTAATAATCAGCTGGATAGCCAGTGCGCGCCTCACGGATTCACCAGTAGGTGTCGTAATCGCTTCGTCATAAGCATTGGTGTGCAAGCTGTTACAATTATCGTAGACTGCGATCAGAGCCTGCAAGGTTGTTCGAATATCGTTAAAGTCCATCTCCTGGGCATGCAGTGACCGACCCGATGTCTGAATATGATATTTCAATTTTTGAGAACGTGAATTAGCACCGTATTTATCACGCATTGTGACCGCCCAAATTCTTCGGGCAACACGACCCATGACAGAATACTCGGGGCACATGCCGTTACTGAAGAAAAAGGACAGATTTGGAGCAAAATCATCAATCAGCATGCCCCTTGCCAAGTATGCTTCAACATAAGTAAAACCGTTTGCCAGGGTGAAAGCGAGTTGAGAAATCGGATTCGCACCGGCTTCAGCAATGTGATAACCCGAAATCGATACCGAGTAAAAATTCCGTACCTTGTGCGCAACGAAATACTCCTGGATATCGCCCATTAGTTTTAGCGCAAACTCCGTTGAAAATATACAGGTATTCTGTCCCTGATCTTCCTTTAGAATATCAGCCTGTACGGTGCCCCTGACCTGCATCAGCGCATCTGCTTTTATTTTATTAATTTCAGCATCATCCGGCTGCCGGTTATTGGAATTTGTAAATTTATCGATTTGTTGTAGAACCGCTGTATTCAGGAACATGGCAAGAATAATCGGCGCAGGACCGTTTATTGTCATCGAAACCGAGGTTAACGGATCACAGAGATCAAAGCCGTCGTATAAAACGCGCATGTCGTCCAGAGTCGCAATAGAAACCCCTGAATTTCCGACCTTGCCATAAATGTCCGGACGTTCATCCGGATCACATCCATACAGGGTCACTGAATCAAACGCGGTCGACAGGCGCTTGGCCTCTGAGTGCGCGGACAGCGCTTTGAAACGGCGATTGGTTTTAAAAGCATCACCCTCACCGGCAAA
>JAHEKD010000258.1:0-1887 GCA_024638545.1 Gammaproteobacteria bacterium | reverse complement strand
GGGTTGGATCTTCGCCGCTCCGTTTAAATGGAAACACGCCTGCCGTATAGGGAAATTCACCAGGCACATTCTCAAGCATCAGCCATTTGAGCTGCTCTCCATGATCATCATAATTCGGCAAGGCAACCCGTGATATTGAATTGCCGGATAAGGTATTGCGCTTGAGTTTGTTATGAACGATCTTTTCACGGATTTTTATAACATGTTCATCACCGCTATAACGCTGACGTAAATCACACCAGCCCAAAAGCAGGTTGGCGGCAACCTGACCCAATTGTTCCTGTTTCCGGCTCAGCAGCGTCTCGATTTCGGGTAACTCAATCGACAATGCTTCATCGAGCATGCGCCTGGTTTCTGACAGTTGCTGATGTTCCCTTGCAAGCGAGGCGAGCTCAAGAGTCCGTAATTTATAGTTTCGAACAGTTTCAGCAATCTGAGCAAGGTAGCGCTTCCTGTTTGTTGGAATTATTTCATGCTGCTTCGTGGATATGCGGGTAGTGACCGTTGGCAATTGATTGTCAATCTCAAGACCGCTGTATTTCAGTATCGTCGTCAAATACTGGTATAAAGCTGTAACCCCGTCATCATTGAAACGTGAAGCGATGGTACCAAACACTGGCATGGATTCCGCAGCCAGAGAAAATTCCTCGCGATTTCGCTGAACCTGTTTACAGACATCGCGATATGCGTCAAGCGCACCTTTGCGATCAAACTTGTTGATCGCGACAAGATCGGCAAAATCCAGCATATCTATCTTTTCAAGTTGACTTTGTGCACCAAATTCGGGCGTCATCACATACAGTGCAGTGTCTACCATTGATGATACAGCAGTATCGCCCTGGCCGATTCCGGGTGTTTCTAGAATAATTAAATCCACTCCTGCCAGCTTACAGGCAGCCAGCATATCAGGCACGGTGTCCGGTATTTCGCTAAGCGAATTCCGGGTTGCCACTGAACGCATAAAAATGTTGGGATGATTGATGGAATTCATTCTGATGCGATCACCCAGTAGTGCACCACCGGTCTTTCGCCGGGTCGGATCGATTGCAATCACAGCGATCTTTAATTTATCACCCGAACCCAATCTGAAACGTAAGATCACTTCGTCAGTCAATGATGATTTGCCAGCACCGCCCGTGCCGGTAATGCCCAGGATGGGTGTCGATTTATCCTGCTGCGCAACTTGATCATTTATTTTTTTTAGCTGCTTTGTCGATACATCACCGTTTTCAATAGCGGTCAGCAGACAAGCCAGTGCTCGCCAATCTCCCGAGATGACCCGGGCAAGTGTCTGATCGGTGTCTGATCCTCTTTGAAAATGGCTCAGGCTGATACTGTTTTCTATCATGCCTTTTAGACCCATTTTCAGGCCATCCTCCGGTGAATAGATTCGCGTTACGCCATAATCCTGCAGCAGCTCTATTTCTTCCGGAATAATCACACCGCCGCCGCCGGCGAAAATTCTAATATGCTCGCCACCGTTTTCCTTGAGCATGTCCACCATATATTTCAAATACTCAACGTGCCCGCCCTGATAGGAACTGATGGCAATGCCGTTCACATCCTCCTGTAGTGCCGTGCTGACAATTTCTGAGACAGAGCGGTTATGTCCCAAATGGATCACTTCAACACCACATGATTGCAAAATCCGGCGCATGATGTTAATCGCGGCATCATGCCCATCAAACAGGCTGGCTGCAGTGACAAAACGGATTTTTGATGACATTTCCACTGAGACCTTGGTGGGCATATCCATAGCAGTGCTCGACAATTGTGCTTTTATGTTTTAAGCTTCGATTGTATATACCCTTAACGTTAACGTCAATCTATGAACCATTCCTATTGAAACCATAATTTTGATATTTCCAATGTTTCATTTAAGTTATA
>JAHEKD010000257.1 GCA_024638545.1 Gammaproteobacteria bacterium | reverse complement strand
TGCGTTCCGTCAAACCCGAACAGGTATTTGAACTCGCTTTTGAGGGCATAAGTAACTCCAAACGCCATAAATCCGGTGTTGCCGTACGTTTCCCGCGTATTGCGCGCTGGCGCCATGACCTCAGTGCTAAAGATGCAGACACTATACAAGATGTACAAGCGCTGACCCAAACATGAGTGCAGCGGCGCGTATAAGTGAGTGGTACAAAGCTAACGGTTGGACCCAATTTCAATTTCAACGTGAGACCTGGGAGGCCTACAAAGCCGGTAAGTCCGGTTTGATACACTCACCCACGGGAACGGGCAAGTCACTTGCTGCATGGTTAGGGCCGGTTGCTAAAGCTATCGATTCCGACAGTATCAGTACCGGTTTACAAGTATTGTGGATCACCCCGCTGCGTGCACTTGCCAATGATACTCAAAAAAATCTTCGTGACGCGGTCGATGCGCTCGACCTGGACTGGCAAGTTGAGATTCGAACTGGCGACACCTCCTCATCTGTGCGCACACGGCAACGCAAAAAACCACCGCAGGCATTGATTACAACACCAGAAAGTCTATCTCTATTATTAAGCTATGCTGATGCAAGGCGGTTTTTTGCATCACTGCATACTGTGGTAGTGGATGAATGGCATGAATTAATTGGCAGCAAACGCGGCGTGCAGCTTGAATTGTGTTTGGCGTATTTGCGCGGCATGCATGCTCAACTGCAAACCTGGGGATTATCGGCAACGCTGAGCAACATTAATGAAGCCATGCATACGTTGCTTGGTGCAAATTCTAAAGGAACACTGATTGAAGGAAAGCGGAAGAAAAAAAATAAAATAAAATCCGTGTTGCCAAAATCGGTGGACAAATTTCCCTGGGCCGGACATCTGGGCTTGACACTGTTACCAGATGTAATTGCCGCCTTGGAAAATGCAGGCACCACACTGTTGTTTACGAATACGCGTTCGCAGGCAGAACTCTGGTTTGAAGCACTTATGCGCAAACGCACTGACTGGATTGGTGAAATTGCGCTTCATCATGGTTCTATTGACCGTAAAATTAGAACCAAAATTGAAGACAAATTACGACTCGGAGAATTACGCTGTGTGGTTTGTACTTCTTCACTAGATCTGGGAGTCGATTTCAGCCCGGTCGATCAAGTGTTGCAAATCGGCAGCCCTAAAGGTGTCGCACGTTTGTTACAGCGCGCCGGACGTAGTGGACATCAGCCTGGTGCAAGTTCCAGTGTCTTGTGTGTGCCCACACACGCATTTGAGTTACTTGAAATCGTTGCTGCCCGACGCGCTGCAGAAAAAAGTCAAATTGAATCCAGGCCTCCGCTACGACTTAGCCTCGATGTGCTCTCGCAACATCTGGTTACAATTGCGCTGGGTTCGGGCTTTGAAGAATCGAACATGCGTAAAGAAATAGAGTCCACGCACGCATTCGAGGGTTTGAAAGATCAACACTGGAACTGGATATTAGACTTTATCACCAGAGGAGGACAGGCCTTAAAGGGTTATCCTCAATTTCATAAAGTCGTCATTGAAGATAAACTTTATCGGGTTAAAGATCGTCGTATTGCATCACATCATCGTATGAATATCGGAACTATCTCCAGTGATTCAGCCATGCGAGTGTGCTGGTTGCGTGGCGGTGTTTTAGGGCATGTAGAGGAGAGTTTTATTTCCAAACTTGATAAAGGTGACGTGTTTTTATTTACCGGGCGCCTGGTGAAACTTAAACTAATTAAAGATATGACGGTATATGTACAAAAAGCCAGGCAAAGTAAACGAGCCGTACCGCGCTGGCAGGGTGGGCGCATGCCGCTAACGGGTGAGCTTGCTGATAATGTGTTGAGTGTGCTTGGACAAGTCAATGAGATAAGTGCTCCCGAAATCAAAACCGTTGCAAAAATAATAGAACTACAGGGCAGATGGTCATACGTGCCTGATCCGGCAACTTTACTGTTTGAGTTAGTCAAAACACGAGAAGGCTATAGCTTATTCACTTATCCTTTCGGTGGGAGACTGGTGCATGAAGGCTTATCAACCCTGTTGGCCTATCGCCTGTCCCGGGCACAGCCAATTACTTTCAAACTGTCTATAAATGATTATGGCTTCGAATTGTTATCTAAAGAGGAACCCTGTATATCTGAAAATAGATTACGCAAAGCGCTAACGGGAGAAAACTTATTTGAGGATCTGTTTGCCAGTATGAATACCTCAGAGCTCGCACGTAGACAATTTCGGGATATTGCCCGTATCTCCGGGCTTATCTTTCAAGGATACCCCGGTAATGGTAAGACAACACGTCAATTACAAGCCTCCAGCGGCTTGATATACGATGTGCTCAGAAAACATGATAGTGAAAACTTACTGCTTGACCAGGCGCAGCGTGAAGTTTTAGAAAATCAGCTTGAAATAAAGCGCATGAGCAATATTCTGGCACGTATTAGCCAGCAGACCATCATCATCAAACAGCCACAGCATTTAACCCCCATGGCGTTTCCACTTTGGGCAGAGCGCCTGCAGAGCCAGATTATTTCCAGCGAGACCTGGAGGCAGCGGGTGTTAAAAATGATCGACTCGCTGGAGAAAGCTGCAACGGCACATTAGAACCATGGCTTTAAATGAACCCAAAGATAAATACTTGACCCAACTCGCTATTCAGTGCATGGGCGAAACCTTAATGCTGAATTGTTTACGCGCACTATTTCGTCCACAAACAGGCACATTGTTGATTTCCGATATACATCTTGGAAAGGAAGAAGTATTTGGTCGCACCGGACTGGCCCTGCCCGCTGGTGTCAGCGAAACCAATTTAGAGCGACTCAATCAACTCATTGAGATTTACTCACCTCGGCACATCATGATTCTAGGTGACTTGATGCATAGCACACCAGGGGAGCATGATAGTTGGCCAGGGAAGCTCAATAACTGGCTGGACCAGCATCCACAAATAGATGTAGCTGCAGTATTAGGCAATCATGATCGCGCTTACCAAAATTTGGATTCACGCATTAGATGGCATAAAGATACTTACCTCGATCCGCCTTTTATCTATTCACATGAGCCATTTTCTGAAGCGTCGGGATACGTGATTTCAGGGCATGTACACCCTACGCATGTATTAGCTACAAAGCTGGATAAAATACGCTGTCCAATTTTTTGGTTTCGGAAAAATTATGCGGTGTTACCCGCTTTTGGATCATTTACCGGCGGTTATAACATCACCCCTGATGTAAATGACAAGATATATCTTGTCGGTGAAAATGAAATTATTGATTTACCAACCTGATAACGCTATTAAATATTTATTTGTAAAAGAAAAGAAAGGGACGGAGGGATTAAATTTTAATCAACTTGCTTTTTGCTTCGGGCGCCCACGGTTCATATACCCAAACTTTACACCGTATGTCTTTTCAATTTGTTGACGAAATGCACGTTCTGCTACCGGTTGATTATAATGTGCCGCCTTTCGAATCATCTGTATCTCTGAAGTGTCCAGTTTCTGGCTTATCAACGCTCGATAATTTTTACAACGCTCTGATGCCGTTGTACCAAGGTGCAAATAATCAGGGTGATGCATGAGCCAACTCGGACTACCCAAACCATTATATCCATAGCTTGACCATTTGTACTCTTCTGGATATCTGACTATTCTTGCTCGGACCGGGTTTAACTCTATATAGCGATAACAGCTTAATAAATACTGGGCTGACTGAACCAGGCTGGATCGATGCCTGCCCTCCCAGAGTGTACCTGTTCGCTCATAGCGGCGATTGATATAAAAGGCATAACGACTTCCGACAACCTTCATGGTATTCGATAATCCTGTTTCGTTGGCTGGTGTTACCAAAAAATGTATGTGGTTAGTCATCAGACAATAGGCATGCACATTGACCTTGTAACGCTTTGCACATCTGCGCCATAAATCTAAATATAGCTGATAATCATCAGCGGAAATAAAACAGTTTTCACGATTATTACCACGTTGAACAACGTGATAGGCATAACCCGGTAAGTACATCCTTGCACGTCGAGGCATAGTAACTCCATCTACTATCGATTTGAACGGAATCGGTAGCTTATCAAAAAAGATCTAAATCTGCGAGCCTGGAAGCATCACCTCAGGCAATCGATTGCTTAATATTTAATCCCTCCGTCACTATTTTAATAATAAAAACTATGTTGATTCTGTATTATTTTCGATTTGACCTAATGACGTTTGCGTATCATACTCAACCGGATATTCAAAACCCCATTGGAAAAAGAATGGAACGATTTACTCAGTATCTGCTTTTAGGTTTAATTTGCATCGTTGCATTGGGGCAGTTTTTTCAGGTGATTACCCGCTATATTCTTGAAATTCCAGTTATGGGACTGGAAGAAACAATGCTTTATCCGACGTTGTGGCTCTATGTATTGGGGGCGGTAAACGCATCGCGTGAAAATACCCATATACGCGCCAACGTCCTGGAAATTTTTCTTAGAACACCAAAGCAACATGTTGTGCTCGCGATTGTGGGTGAAGTGATCAGTCTAATTGTCGGAATTTGGTTATTGATTTGGGCGTGGGATTTCACTCGCTATTCCTGGCGCGTTTGGAAGGAGAGTGCAACGCTTTATATTCCAACCTTTTATGCTGACGTGGCGTTATGTATAGGTCTGACGTTGATGATGATCTATACCGCAATGCACCTTTCCAGGCATATTCGCGATTTATTAAATGAGCATGTAAAAAATGGTTGAAGTTGCGCTATTTGCTATCGCCGTACTGGTTATTCTGCTGACACTGGGCGTGCCGCTTCCTTATTGTTTTGGTGGCGCACTGATGGTGATGTATTTTGTCGGCGACACCATAATGAA
>JAHEKD010000256.1 GCA_024638545.1 Gammaproteobacteria bacterium | reverse complement strand
CGGTGTAATCATCGGTCTTTGGGATCCAGTGCATCTCGAAGCCCATCACCTATGAAGTTAAGGCAAAAGAGCGTAGTGGTTAAAAAGATGGATGGGAAGATTAACATCCAGGTGGCGCCCTGGATGTTACGTGCCCCCTCAGATATTAATACGCCCCAGCTACTCATGGGTTCCTGCACGCCCAGGCCCAGAAATGACAAAAAGCTCTCCAGCAGGATCACTTTGGGTACCAACAGAGTCATGTAAATAACAACCGGCCCGAGCGTGTTGGGAATAATGTGCCGCTTGAGAATGCCCAGTCCGGTTGAACCCATGGCTTCAGCAGCCTGAACAAATTCCTGGCGCTTGAGGCTCAGCGTCTGTCCGCGAACGATGCGCGCCATATCCAGCCATTCCACCGCACCCACAGCAATAAACATGAGCACAAAATTTCGCCCAAAAAAAACAACCAGCATGATTACAAAGAATATAAACGGCAGGCAGTAGAGAATGTCAACAATGCGCATCATCACTGCATCAGTACGCCCGCCCAGATAACCCGATGTTGCACCGTAGGTGACGCCAATCAATAATGCAACGGCCGTCGCCAGCAAACCTATCACCAGCGAAACGCGTCCGGCTATCAGGGTTCGGGTTAACAGATCACGTCCGGTGGAATCAGTTCCGAATAAGAATCGATAGCGGGAAATATCCGCGTTCAGTGTCGCGCTCGTGCCCGCTTCATCAATTTCTATGCTGCCGTTAGAAAACAGATCGGATCGATCAAGGTAACGTACAATGCGTTCGTCTAATTTCTTATCACTATCTGGAGAACGAACTGTAACCTCGACTTTGTCTGATTTAATGTCAATATTATCAACCTCGACCCGAGCGCGTTTGAGAACCTTTTCAAGCGCCGGAATAATTTGATGTTCACGAGGATAAGCTTCCAGGGCGGCCGGTACCTTTACATAATTCTTATACACGGTGTCGAATTGATGACCCGTAAAATACGGACCAATAAAACAGGCCAGGGTGATGATGCACAACGTGATCAAGCTGGTGACAGCAGCGCGATTTGCCAGCAGCCTGATTCTTGCATCATCCCAGAGTGAACGGCCCCTGGCCGCAGTTGCGTTCATGTCAGCCGCAATCATCAGTGCGTATCAATAGCGTACACGTGGATCGAGCAAAGCGTAAAGAATATCCACAATAAGATTAAGCAGGATGATAAATATGGCAATCACAATGACGGTCCCCATCACCAGGGTGTAATCCCGGTTTAGCGCAGCCTGTACAAAGTAGCGGCCTACACCGGGAATCCCGAATATGGATTCAATGACCACGGAACCGGTTAATAATGCGGCGGCGGCAGGCCCAAGATAGCTGATAACAGGCAGAATCCCGGATCGAAGGGCATGCACCACTATAATTGAAAAATTCGACAGGCCGTATGCTCTGGCGGTGCGTACATGGTTCGAGCGTAACGCCTCTATCATGGCGCCACGCGTTAATCGTGAAATAATGGCTATCTGAGGTAATGCCAGTGTGACCACAGGCAAAATCTTGTTTTTCCAGTAACCGTCATTCCAGCCACCAACTGGCAGGATATCGAAATAAACGCCTAGAATTAATGTAAGTAATGGCGCCACAACAAAATTGGGGACAGTAATGCCGATGGTTGCAACCGTCATAACCGTGTAATCGGACGCCTGGTTTTGCCGAAGCGCGGCAATGATTCCCAGGCAGATACCAAGAATTAATGCCAGCAGCAAGGCGTAGCTGCCAAGCTCGATTGAAATAGGCAAACCTTGCCTGAACAATTCATTGACACTGAAATCACGAAAGTAAAAGCTTGGGCCGAGATTTCCATGGGCCAGATTTTTAAGGTATATGACATACTGTTCCCAAAGCGGTTTATCGAGTTGATAAATCTTCATCAGGTTTTCCATCACCTTGGCTTCCAGTGGTCGTTCTAGATCGAACGGTCCGCCCGGCGCAACTCGTATTAAAAAGAACGACAGTGTGACAATAATTAATACAGTAGGAACTGCGCCTAATAAACGTCGAAGGACATAAGCTAGCATAATGTTAGTCTCCGCAGGTTACGTTATAGCGCAACCTGCAGATGCAGCTGAATTTATTCTTCGATAGACATGTAACGTGACAGATGCACGTTCTGGAGGTTATCTTCCCAGCCCTTGAGTTTATCGGATACCAGGCTTAATGAGCTGTAGTACAGCAGTGGCAAAAAAGGCAGGTCATTCATAAACATGGTTTCAGCCTGATACAACAGTTCAGTGCGTGCCTGTAAATCGGTCTCTTTCGCTGCCGCATCCATCAGGGCGTCATAATCAGGATTGTTATAATTGGCATAGTTAAAACCGTCATTGTCACTTTCAACCATAAACAAAAAGTTCTGCGGATCAGAGTAATCACCAATCCATCCTGCGCGCGCGACATCAAAATCTCCTTTGTCACGTAAATGTGCATAGTGTGTTTTGGTGTCCGTATTCAGAAACGTTGTTTCAATACCGACGGCTTTCCAGTTATCGGCGATTGCAATGGCTGTATTCTTGTGGTTTTCAGAGGTGTTGTAGCGAATTTCAATTTTCAATGGATTATTCTCATCAAAACCGGCTTCTTTTAGTAGCGCGATAGCCGCGTCCTCGCGGTCAAGCTGGTCCATATCTTTATAATCCGCATAAGCCGGTTCGCCGTAGTTGCCGATCCCGGGTGGTACGAACGAATAGGCGGGTAGCATCGTGCCTCCCCAGATATCTTCGCCCAGGAATTCCCTGTCAATAGCCATCGACATGGCTCGTCTGACTCGCGGGTCGGAGAAGGGCTCCTTGTTCGCTTTGACAGCGTAATAATATGTTCCCAGATAAGGGGCAACACGAAACTGGTCGCCCAGTTCCTCCCGCATAAATTGTATCTGTTCTGTAGGTGCATCATTGTTTGAATGCAGTTCACCCGCCTGAAAGCGCTGAACCGCCGCTCCCCTGTCTTCGGTGGGGTAGAAAAATACCGTATCAATCTGTACATTTTCAGCGTCATGAAAATTAGGATTTTTGTCGACTCTAATATGAGAGTTTGGGACGAACTCGCTGAGTGTGTAGGCACCGTTGGAGACCATGTTACCGGGCTGGACAAAATCCGAACCATGTTCTTCGACGCTGGCCTGATGCATGGGTTTGCCGGTCTGGTGTGTTAAGAGCTCAAGAAAATATGGTGTTACTGATTCGAGTTCGATTTTCAGGGTCTTGTCATCAACTGCGGTGACGCCCATCGTGTCAGGCTCGGCCTCACCGGTGTTGACAGCTTCGGCACCTTTAATCGGAAACAGGATGTTGGCGTACTTGGCGCCTGTCTCCGGTTTCATGATTCGGCGGAATGCAAACACAAAATCATTGGCTGTAACGGAATCGCCATTTGACCATTTGGCACTGTCCCTGAATTTAAAGGTATAGCTCAAACCGTCTTCAGAAATCTCCCAGCTCTCCGCAACACCCGGCATCACCTTTGCCTTGGCGTCATAGACCACCAGGCCTTCATAAAGGTCATTAATGATGTGTGATTCGTAAACTGTAGACGTTAGATGATGGTCCAGCGTTTCCGGATCGGCCGAGTTTCCGCGATGGTAAACCATTTGCGCAAAACTGACGGACGAAACTGCTAATCCTAGCAACAGCGGGAAAAAGATTTTCTTAAGACATAATCGCATATTAACCTCCTGGGGCATGTTGGTTCTCTCAAGCGTAAGCATAGCATTGTAAAGCTGAGTTTTGAAATCATCTGACTGGCAGATACGTGAAAATGATAAACCTGAGTATTATCAATAGAATATGTGCGGTTTGTTCATAATTTCTAAATTTTGAATCAAATTATATTAAATAAAATGAAAATTATCCCCGCTGTCAGTATGTGAAAGTGACGTATTATAAGATATTCTGCCCGTTAACTATTACGATTGAACACAGAAGCTGATCGACGAATAGCACAACTTATTCGTATCAACAGTACAGTTGTAATAGGTAAATTCCAGAGAGATTGAATGAGCAGCCAGACAAAGATTAAGGAACTAAGCACCCGGCTTTTTAAGGTGCCACTAGCGCAGGTGTTAACGGATGCAAAACATGGCGATCACACACATTTTGAGCTGATCACCACAACGGTTAAGCTGGAAAACGGTATGGCTGGAACGGGTTACACCTACACAGGCGGTAAAGGCGGTCATGCCATTGTTGCAATGATTAGATACGACCTTGGGCCTTTCTTACTGGGGCAGGATTGTTCAGATGTTGAGGCACTCAATGATGCCATGCAGTGGCATGTCCATTATGTTGCACGTGGCGGCATTGCATCGTTTGCCATATCTGCAATCGATATCGCATTGTGGGACATTCGCGGTAAAACCCTTCATGAACCTCTTTGGAAGATGGCCGGTGGAACAGCTAATTCCGCCAATGCCTACTGTGGCGGCATTGACCTCAATTTTTCACTGGATAAGTTACTGCTGAGTATCCAGGGGTATCTTGATAAAGGTTATAACGCGGCAAAAATCAAGGTAGGCCAGCAATCACTGGCAGATGACATCAGCCGTGTCGCAGCAGTACGTGATTTACTTGGCGCTGATCGCGATTTTATGGTGGATGCGAACTACTCGATGACCGTGAGCCAGGCCATCGACGCCGCTCAGGCATTTCTGGATTACAACGTACTCTGGTTTGAAGAACCGATTATCCCGGATAACTACAGGGGATATGCTGCCATTGCAGAAAAAACAAGTATGCCATTGGCGATGGGAGAAAATTTACATACGATTCATGAATTCGACCATGCATTTGAACAGGCCTGTTTATCTTTCATCCAGCCTG
>JAHEKD010000255.1 GCA_024638545.1 Gammaproteobacteria bacterium | reverse complement strand
TTTTACGACCAAAGGCCGGCATTATGTTATCAGCATATGTGCCGGCACAAGGGCCCGCAGGCATCGTTGACACGATGTCGAGGACCCTGACCGAGTAAAAAGCCCACAGGGCGTGGCAAGGGACCGTCGCAGTAGTAGGGTGGAGAAATCCGGGCTAGTACTTAATCCCGATCTGGCAGAGAGATATAGACTGTCGTATGCTCGGTTAAGGGAATGTTTACCCGATCAGGCTGGAGCTGTTGATTAATCGTGTATAAACCGTAGTTATATTTTTTCAAAATTTCATCCACCCTTTGAAAGTTTCCGCCGGTGACTTCAATGAAAATTGCATCTATACGTTGTTGTGACAATAAATCCCCACCGCCCTTCAGTGCTTCATGTTCCATTCCCTCCACATCAATCTTCCAGAACCGAATTTGACCCAGTTTGTAGCGTTCAGCAATCTCATCAAGCGGAAAGCAATCAATTTCAACAGTAGGATAATTTTTGTTTTTATACCAATCTGCCCTAAAGGTTGATTGCGTACCGGCTTGTTGCAGTTCAAGCTTTACACGCTTACTTGCCAGGCCGGCGTTGAGGACTTCAATATGAGTCAGATTGTTATGGTGTTTGCATTCATTAAGCCAGTCGAGTGCTGTTTTAAGCGGATCAATTGCAATGATTCTGTCAGCTAAATCAGCATAATAAAGCAAGGTCTGGCCAATATTCGAGCCGCTCTCAACTGCAGTGCCTCCCTGCCTGAATAATGATCGAATCCAGGCGGTGATATTATTGCCCTCGTAAGTGTCGTACACGATCCAGCGCTGGGTCGCATCAGCTAAATCCAGTTTCCATTCAAGCCGCGAATCTGTTTTTATCCAGCACTCGCCATTCTTCGCCAGCTGCTGGCCGTAAATTCGTTCTAGTATGCCTATTTTATGCGGAAAATCAAAGTTGCTAAAGAAACTTAAACCTGCTGGCATTTTCAGATGCCTGACCATGGTAGCTATTTTAATTTGATGGATGACTCAAGGTCGTCAGGCTTTGAAATTATTCAGAATCTGTGAAATGCTTTTTAAAACAACCGAGAGCGCCGGATGCTGGTTTTCATATTCAATCAGAAAGTCACTTATTTCTGTAGCCAGGGCTGAATACTGGTCAAAATCATCCGGGTAAAGCTTTTGCTGCTCAAGGGATTCGATCAGGTCATCGAGTCGATGGTTTTGCTCTGAAGAAATCGGATCTAGTTGCTTACGCTGGTGCTCAAGCTTCACCAGCAAATCGTGTAATTCCTGTTGACTCATATTTGTTCTCCTATGCTGGTTATTATAGCAAAAGCTCGGCCTTTATCCGCATTTTATCGGGCAGGCAATTTAGCAAAACCGTCGATTAGCAGGCGCTTGAATGCATAATATGAAGGCATTTTTCTCAAGGCTTTAGGGCGCGAATCAACTAATCCATAGCCCGGATTAATCAGTTGCCACCAGTATACCTTTTCAACCATCCCCGACTGATAGGCGATCTGAAAATATTGCCTTAAAAATTCTGCCTGGGTTTTTTCATCCACAGTTGAGCGCGGATTACCCGAATTTGGTGTATACGGCTTGGTGTTTAATAGCGGCCAGTTGGTTTCGGTAATCCAGAGTTTTTTTGCACTCTTGTTTGATAACGACAAGATTGCGTAGATCAGCCGGATTTTTTTCTCAAGATCGAAGATTCTGAACTGCTTGTTATAGGGCGATAGACGTCGGTTGACATAAAGCAGGCTGGCACAGCCCTCAAGTCGATAAGGTTGTCTATTAATGAGTGTACGCAGCGTGCTCAAGGGCTCGAAATCAATAACCGATGAGCCCAGGAGTTTTATGTCTGTAAATTGAGTACGCAACTCCTCCACTTTTTTTTGCAGAACAAAATAATCAGCGACAGTATGGCAGCCCCATTTACTGCGATTGACTGCATTGCCTATTTGAAATGTGTCTGTAAATGTCAGGCAGTTACTGATGATCGTGCCTACCTGAGCCTGCCATTGATCCGGATGTATAACTGATTCTCTATTTTGCAGTATGTTTATCAGAATTTGTTGCTGGTTGAACCGTTCTGCAAATTCCAGATAATCATCAATCTGGTCTGCCTTCCAGGCAGGAATACGAATCAACAGCTGCTTGACATTTAGCTCGTCAATCATTTCGATAATTTGATTTAGATGCCTGCGGCTGAGTGATACGCTTAACCCGACGAAATCATTTAATGGCATGGTCGATGGCGCCGGCTGCAGCATCGAGTACCGCCAGATCACTGCCGGGCTTACCAGCACTGATGTTGCGAGGATTTTAATTGCTTCAGATATAGTTTTGCGCGTAATACGGGGTTTGCGGGCTTTATCCAGGACATAGGGTTGATCAGAATAATAGTCCCACCAACTGTCGTCATGTGGATTGTTCATGTGATTTATATTCGCATGTAGATCAAGTCGAAAACCCCGTGACCGAGATTCTTACCTCGAGTTTCAAATTTGGTTGTCGGCCTGTAATCCGGTTTTTGGCAATAGTTACTGTTTCCGGCAATATTTGAGAATTCTGCTTGTTTTTCAAAAACATCTCGAATCCATTCGGCATACGGCTGCCAGTCGGTGGCGAGGTGAACGATACCGCCGTATTTAAGTTTCTGCGCCATCGATCTCACAAACCCAGGCTGTATCAAGCGACGTTTATGGTGGCGTTTTTTATGCCAGGGATCAGGAAAGAAAATCAAAAAGCGGTCAATTGTTTCGTTAGCGATCATGTGCTCCAGCACGTCGACGGCATCTGCGGATATTATTTTTACGTTGCTTACCTGTTTTAATTCAAGTTGGTGACACAGCTGACCCACACCGGAGCGATGCACTTCGATACCCAGGTGATTCCAGTCAGAATGCAGCTGGGCGATATGGAGTGTTGATAAGCCGTTGCCAAAGCCAATATCGATGCTGATTGGGGCCATACGGGAAAAATACCTATCCAAATTTATGAGCTGTTTACAATATTCTATGCCGTATTTTGGCCACAATTTATCAAGTGCAAGTTGCTGTGCGCTGGTAACGCGTCCGTTACGCCTGACAAAACTGCGAATGCGTCGATATGCTGGTCTTTGCGCGTTGTGTATGGATTGTGTCATTCTCTTTAAATTGATATCAACGGTCCGTCTATTATCGCTTATCTGCGTGTTAAAATGGCGTCTTCTACTGATAGAAATTAGAAAAATCAAAATGTTTAACCAACGTGAAGTTTTTATAATTGATGGAGCGCGTACACCTTTTCTTAAAGCAGAAGGCGGACCGGGTCCATTTGCTGCATCGGACTTGGCGGTTGCTGCCGGGCGGCCCTTGTTAATGCGTCAGCCTTTTGAACCTGAGGCTTTTGACGAAGTGGTTGTCGGCTGCGTCGCGCCCAGTGAGGATGAAGCAAATATTGGCCGGGTCATAGCGCTACGCCTCGGGTGTGGTACACAAACGCCAGCCTGGACCGTGCAGCGAAATTGCGCCAGCGGCATGCAGGCCGTTGATACGGCAGCCACAAATATCGCTATCGGCCGCTCTGATCTGGTGCTGGCTGGCGGGTGTGAGGCCATGAGCCGTTCACCTGTATTACTGAATAAAAAAATGGTTGGTTTACTGGCAGACTGGGACAGAGCAAAAACGTTTTCGCAGAAACTGTCAGCAGCCTCCAAAATTCGTCCTGACTATTTAAAGCCGGTGATCGGTCTGGTGCGAGGATTACGCGATCCGGTTGTTGGCTTGTCAATGGGGCAAACAGCGGAAGTCGTTGCAGACCGATTCAATATTAATCGTGAAGATATGGATGCGTTTGCCGTGCAAAGCCATATAAGGCTTGCTGATGCGCAGGATAATGGACGAATGAGTGAGATAGAAACTATCGTTGACCCGGCTGGCAAGGCGTACGATTTTGATAACGGTATTCGCCGTGATTCCAGTATGGAGAAGCTGGCAAAGCTCAAACCAGTTTTTGACCGGGAGTTTGGCAACGTGACCGCCGGAAATAGTGCACAAATAACGGATGGTGCAGCATGGCTAATATTAGCCAGTAAAAAAGCGGTTCAGGATCATCAACTTAATGCTATCGGAAGAATCGTGGACAGTGAATGGTCGGGACTTGATCCCCGGCTGATGGGACTCGGCCCGGTACACGCGACGACACCCATGTTATTGCGGCAAAATCTGTTACTTGATGATATTGATTTCTGGGAGATTAATGAGGCATTCGCAGCCCAGGTGCTGGGCTGTGTCGAAGCCTGGAAAGATACGGACTATTGTAAACATGAGCTGGGCCTGGACAATGCGTTCGGAGAGCTGGATATGTCGCGTTTGAATATGGACGGCGGTAGTGTGGCTATCGGTCATCCCGTAGGTGCCAGCGGCACTAGAATTATTCTGCATTTATTAAATGTCCTTGCCCAGCACAACAAACAAGTAGGAGTCGCCACTATCTGTATCGGCGGTGGCCAGGGTGGCAGTGTTTTGCTTGAGCGCGTTTAGAAGGAGGCAATTTAATGGAAAATCAACAAACAAATGAACCTGCTGCGGCCGAATCTACAAAACCGGATTTGCAACACTGGCGTATTCAATTTGATGCAAATAATATCGCATGGTTGACATTGGATAAAAACAATACTAGACAGAATACACTGTCCTCATCAGTGTTGGAAGAGTTCGCTGTAATCATTCAACAGCTAAAAAAGGCGCACCCCAAAGGCGCAGTGATACTATCCGGCAAGGATTCCGGATTTATTGCTGGAGCAGACGTTAACGAATTTGGCGATATAAAATCACAGAGTCAGGCACTCGATATGGTGCAAAGAGCCAATCGAGTTATTAATCGATGGGAAGCAAC
>JAHEKD010000254.1 GCA_024638545.1 Gammaproteobacteria bacterium | reverse complement strand
AGACTATCAAGAAGGACTGCTTTGATCATCCTTCTTAAATCATGATCACATAGTACTACGTTCCGGCAGCCACGTCTGTTAACAAATGTTACATTCTTTTTACGTTTTATCTTATGTTTTTCAATAAGTTATAAACATGCACGATTGACCGCCGGATAAGTCTAACGCCTGTGCGCTATAGCTGCTGAATGACCTCCAAAACCTTTTGCGGATGAGATTGCGCCTTCGGTACTTTTTTCCAATGTTTAATGACCTTGCCCTGCTCATCAATTAAAACAGTAGAACGAATTGTTCCGATTGATTTTCGTCCATACATTATTTTTTCCCCCCAGGCTCCGTATTTTTCCATGACTTTTTTATCCGGATCGCATAATAAAGTGAATGGAAGATTAAATTTTTCAATAAATTTTTGATGTGATTCCCCATCGTCAGGTGATATACCAAGCACAACTGTGTTTAATTCTTCTGTTTGACTGTGTAAATCACGAAAACCACATGCCTCTTTTGTGCACCCAGGCGTATCATCCTTAGGATAAAAGTAAATAATCGCACGTTTGCCGCGAAAGTCTTTCAATGCAACCTTTGTTCCATGCTGATCAAATAATGTAAATGCAGGCGCAAGTTTACCTGTTTCAACTGTCATCTTTATTCTCCCTTGGTTATCTGTCAGGATCTGATTCAATACTCACTTCATCATGCATTTAACCGAAAATTTGCCGCATTAATACACGTGACTGAGGACCAGGCTAATCTAATTGATCAATTGATTTGTGACCAAATGCGAATTATGCCGTGTGTGGATAAAAACACAACCGTTCTATAACTGATAATAAAACAGGCATGCGTCTTTTCTGAATCATGATCCGGCATCTACGCACAAGATGCCTTGAAATCCAGATCATTTCCTGCTAGACAAGCAAGTATCTTTGCCGCAAAAGATCTAATTAATATATAAACTTTTGTTAAAATTCTTTGTATAAAAACAAATTAAATTCCATATATGCGATACTCCTGTTTGTGTAGGCGAACCGGACAGTTCGAAAACCGGCTACCATCAACAACATACTTAAAGTAAGTAAAATGCGGTCAGAAAGCGTTAAAAGAGTAATATATGTAGATGATGATGAGGACATGCTACTGCTAATTAAAGCTGTACTTGAGCAAGATTCAGGTTTAGAGGTCAATACATTTACGTCTCCAATCCATGCATTGGCAGAAATCAGTGCAAAGACACCAGATTTAATCATCCTTGACTACCAAATACCGGAAATGAATGGCACACAAATAATGGCGCGAATTCATGAAATGAATCTCGACGTGCCAATCATTTTCTTCACGGCACAATCAGCACCTGAAGAGATAAATAAAATTCAATCTCTGGGTGCATCAAAGGTCATTGTTAAACCAATCGATATCAGCAAGCTTCATGAGAAACTACTGATGACCTAGCCCGCATTTCTCACCACCCTACTACTGCGACGGTCCCTTGCCACGCCCTGTGGGCATTTTACTCGGTCAGGGTCCGTGACATAAGGTCAACGATGCCTGCGGGCCCTTGTGCCGGCACATATGCTGATAACATAATGTCGGCCTTTGGTCGTAAAAACCCATACAGGCCGCATCCTTTAACCGTCTCGCTACGTAGTCCGGTGAGAAATGCGGGCTAACCTGGTTCTTTATGGCTAATTGACTGAACCGGTTGTTTATACTTAGTGCTCAATAACGGCATGCTTATTCTGAAACAGGATCCCTTGCCTTTAATTGATTCAACCGTGATCTTACCGTCGTGACGCTCCACCGAGGATTTCACAAAAGTCAGTCCTAAACCTGTTCCTGAGTCTTCTGCGTTTTTTGAGTGATTGATTGTTTCAAATCGTTTGAATATTTTTTCCTGATCCTGCTCTCGAATTCCGTAGCCATAATCTTTCACCCAAAATAACAGGGACTGGTTATCTACGTTTATACCCACTTCCACTGTCTGCCCGACCGGACTGTATTTAATCGCATTGGAGATTAAATTAATCACAACCCTCTCAAGAATCGACAGATCACCGTTTACAAATATACGCTGATCTTCATCCAGCTCTTTCACTATGTTAATTTGCTTTGTCCTTGCCGAGCTTTCGATGGAAGTAACTGATTTAATCACGACATCTGTAAAATTAACCGGTTCGAATGATTCCGTATTAATACTCTCTGCCCTGACCAGCGCCAGAAAATCATCGGCAAGCTGTAGCGCCCTTTTGGCATTATCTTTAATAGATTTGACAAAATTCTCTGACTCACGATATTCAGGTCTGATTTTCGCCAGGTCACTGGTTGCGATCAATGACGCCAGTGGTGAACGCAAATCATGTGATAAAAATGCCAGCAGTTCGCGCCTGGACTGCTCTGTTTCCTTTAATCTCGTTACATCAATAAAATTAAAAACCATACCAAAATTGGACTCGTCATCCACCTTGTAGCGCGTGACCTCGACTAGCATAAACCGTCCGCTTTTGGAGATGGCCTCAACAGCAAATTGCTCGCCACAGAACATAACCTGTGAAAATACCTTTGACCAGTCCGGGACCGCCTGAAAGTTAAAATATTTCAGAAGTTCAATAACATTCAGTTCTTCAACTCTGCTGCGATCCATCTCGAGCAGCTGATTTGTGCCCTGATTCGCCATGACAATATTACCAAACGAATCAGTCACGACAACACTATTGTCCAGTTGATCTATGACCTGGCCGATAAAATTGTTTAGCAGGAATAGCTTATTATGTGCCTGCTTGACCAATTCTATACGGCTGTTTATAAATTCTACAGGTGTGCGAGACCGATATGGCGAGTCAGCCTGATAAAATGTAGTTAGTTGTTGAGCAATCTTTTCAGCATCATCTATTCGTATAAATTTTTCATCAATTTGAAGACTTAGTTTCCATTCGCCTTCATTTCGTAATACAGGTGCAGAAACGGTCACAGATTTAATATTGTCAGACTGCCCGTCAGATTTTGCCTTTGAATTTTCCCATTCAAATAATGTCCTGCCCTGGACATCCTTTATTGCACCACCAAGAAAACCATTGACATTCATTAAATATTCAAAGGCCTTATTTGCGTCCTTATGGCTGACATCAATGATCGGCATTGTAACTTCACCTAACCGGTTTAACTCGCTGTTTAAGTATTTAACCGTCACAACGAGTCGCCCCCATATCCAGCCCAGATAGCCCAGGGCCACTCCAAAAATGAGATTAGCCGGTGGAAACCAGATCCTGTATTTATGCAGCACCCAGGCATCGATAAAAAATATTGTCGCAATCAGTCCCGCTGCTATAAAGAGGCTATAGCGGGGCGCGAGAAAGCCCCAGAGAAAGAACGATAAAACAACAACTGAACTTGAAATAATCAGGCCCGGAATAAACCCAACGGTCGTAATCATCAGATTCTGTAATAACGAGTCTATCTCATTTGCAATGACTTCGATCCCGGGCATCGGTTCACTTTCGCCGGAGACGGGTGTTGACACTACATCACCCATGCCAAACGCAGTTGCGCCGATCAGAATATACTTATTGGTCAGGCTTTCTAAATCGAAATCGTCGGCTAAAACCTCGGCATATGAAATACGCTTAAAGGTTCCGGGTTTCCCGGCAAATGGCAACAGGTATTCATTACTTCGACTCCAGCGTCTTGGTGCATTGCTGTTATAGCCGGTGTCATAAAACGTATTAGGGCCATCTATTCCCACATCGGTTCCTGCCACATAAATAGCCTGTAATGCAATGCTGGGCCATTTGATTGAGTCAGTTAGCCCGGCATAGAGGTATGAGCGCCGTGATACTGCATCCAGATCCAGTTCTCTGTCCACGTGGCCCAGACCTGCAGCGCCATCAAGCAGTATTTTGATGGGTATATTTTCGGTCAGATTTTTTACCCCAATATCTGCTTCAGGGGCAACAGGCAGTATCACTTTTGAGTTTTTTCTGATTGCGTCGGCAAGCAAATTATCATGATCCGATATATCACTGGGTTCACTAAAGGCAATATCCATGACGACTGCCTTATGTTGGACCTGCGAAATTTTATCTAAAAATTTAGCATGAACACCGCGTGACCAGGGCCAGCGACCAATCTTATCGAGGCTGAACTGGTCGATGGCAATAATAACAATATCATCAAGTGGTTGACGTTCGGCGTTTCTGATTTTCAAGTCATAGGCTATCCGGTCAAGCGGTAGCAATAATCTGAAGTATTGCAGGCCTGTAGTGATGCATAACAAAAGCAGCAGGGCGATTAAGAAAGCCGGTTTAAGTTTGCCCTGCAGGCTGATTTTCAGGTTATTTTGCAATGACGTCTATAGAATGATGAGCAACCCGGCGGCAAGCGAAAGTATCAGCTCAGTCCAGTCCTTAAAGGGCACAATCATCTTCTGCGGGTCACTGTAACGGATATCACCAGTGGACTCTCCGTTTTCTATCCCGAGTCTGATGTAATAACTGCCGGAACCCTGGGTATTAAAAGAGAAATCCTTTCCATCACTCCATTGTTCATGAATGATCTGTGTGAAATTAGCGTCCCTCGATACCTGTATATGGTAACGGGAGATAGATGGATCTTGTGACAGGCTTAAGGAAACAGATGATCCTTCATCACTAATCTCAGGCGCCAGCGTCGGTTGCTCCTTGATAGATAATATCGATGACTCTGAGAAAGGACCGCGACCATTATTGTCAAGATTAGCGATGCGCCAGTAATAGTCACCGGGTGGCAGGCTGGTCTCAGGCGTGAAGGAATTTGTCTGGGAAAAAATTTTATCAATTAACAGTGGATCGAACTGCTCGTTATTAGCCAGCTGGTAGTGCATCCGGGCCGAAACATCGGTAGAGGTTG
>JAHEKD010000253.1:2165-4882 GCA_024638545.1 Gammaproteobacteria bacterium | reverse complement strand
ACCCAGCAATGACAAAATTTGCTGCATGACCACCGAGATGGCAATCAAGGGTGCCAGCATGCCGGTGATCTGGCCTGAGCGCATCAGGATATTCGGTATTTCCCTGACCTTGAATTCCGAGGTAAAGAAGATGCCCGCCAGCAGACAGAAACCAACGGTTACGCCCGCAGCTTCCGTGGGTGAGAACTTGCCTGAATAGATGCCATAGATAACGATGCCTATGGCGATGAAACCTAGATAGGCACGCAGGGCACTTCTGGAAATATTGCCTATGTCCCATTTTATTAAATGTCCCATATTGCGCTTTTTGGCAATAATGTAGCAGGTGAACATCATCGCAAGCACCATCATAATGCCCGGTATCATGCCGCCGATAAACAGATCGCTGATCGGCAGATTCAGCAAAAAGCCGTATACGATAAAGATGATGCTGGGTGGTATGATGATGCCAACCGTGCCGCCGGCTGCGATAGTTGCTGCCGCAAATTCCGGGTCATATCCGCCTTCTGTCATCTCCGGATGCATAATCGAACCTATGGTAGCCGTTGTTCCCGCATTTGATCCTGAGATGGCGGCGAACATGCCGCAGGCACCGATAGCTGCCATGCCCAGGCCGCCACGCACAAATCCTAAAACTGCATAGGCAAAATCGGACATGCGCTTGGCAATGCCGGCGGCATTGATCAGGTCACCGGTAAGGATGAAAAGCGGCAAGGCGAGAAGCCCGAAAAAGCTCAATCCTTCAAACAGCGTTGAACCCACATTGGCGAGGGTAAAATCAATAACCAGGCTGCAGCCAACCACCCATAGGCCAATGACCAGAAAAATTGGTACGCCTATCACGAATAGTGCGGTTACACCAAGAGAAATCAGCGTAATTAAAGTTCCGTCAGTCATAATATTTCTCCTACTCTAACAATGAGGCTTGCAAGCTGAAGGGCAGCTTATTCCTGTAGGTGACAATATCCTGCCAGAGATTCTGCAGGACACGAAAGATAATCAATGACCAGGCGATAGGCGTTGCCGTATAAAACCACCACTGCATGACGTTATCCGTGCCTTCAACGATTGCAAAGTTATCGTAAGCCAGATAGGTTTGAGTAATAGTGAAAAATATGACAATGCCTGCAAAAACTATCCATAAGACGGCATCAATGCACTGGCAGACAAACTGCATGTTGTAAGGCATGCGCTCGCGGATTTCCGACATTCTCAGGTGGGTTCTCTGCTTGACGTTATAAGAAGCTCCAAACCAGGTTACCCATAAAAACAGCAGAATAGGGATACTGGTACTCCAGGGAACCTGTTGATTCATCACAAATCGACGTACAACCTCGACGCATATAATTCCCGCCATGGTTGAATAAGTGAACATGATGATGATTTTCTCAATATTATCATCAAGCCATTTGAGTGGTTTTTTGATCATTGGCGCATTCTCCTCTGAATGTTGTAAATTTAAAAAAACGGCGCGTATACGCAGGAATCCTGAAAGCAGCGGCATCCGTGTTTTATAAAGCAGATGCCGCTGCTGTTACTGATTCAGATTATCAGGCCTTCCACCACCGCTGCGGCTTTACATTAACTACCGCAGTGTCTTTTGGTATTTCACGCGCTATGTCGTAGATTTCCTGATAGGTGTCATGACCGCCTGACCATTTGTCCAGGCGCTCACGCCACTCGGCCCACGGCTCAGGCACGTATTCCGGTGAACACATTTTCTCTGCCTTGAGTAACTCTTCCTCAGAAAGCGTAGCGACCCGTACATTATTTTCTGCAAATACTGTTCCGGGTTTTTGTGGGTTTGTCGCACCGACAATGTCGTATAGTGCGGCTTCATGCATGCCCTGGACGGCAATTTGCGCTGTATAGGCTGACTCCATGACGTCATCCTGTAAATCGGAACCGAGTTTATCAAACACGGGCAAACTTATCGCTGTGAATTCCGTGCCGCAGAAAAATCTGAGGTCCACACATTGTGAGACCACTGGCGCCATGCCGGCATAAGCCACCGCACCCATCCAGGTTTCGGCACCGTCGATCAGGCCCTGTTTCAATCCATCCAGGGTTTCCTCCCATGCAATCGGAACCGGTCCTAACTGCATCAGCTCCATGGCTATTCGGCCGAGCTGCGTGCCAGTCACGCGGTTTTTAGTGCCGGCCAGTTCATCAACGGAAATGACGGTGGGTTTGTCTTTCCATTTCAAACCCAGCATGATGCCGCGTTGTTCACAGTGGGTGAAGAGAAACTGCACTTTATGCTTGTCTCTCAGAGGCTGCCGCAGGAGCGCTTCACTTTTCGGGCTGTAGAAAAAATGGTACTGGGACGCGCGTGATGGAAACATGTAGGCATAATCCAGTACATTCAGGTAAGGTGCGCCGCCGGCCGAGTTTTGGGTAGATGCGGAAAAAATATCCACAATACCCTGCTGGGTTTTCTTAATGCAGTTCAGCTGGCCACAGAGCTGGTTACTGCCTACAAATTCAACACGTATCTCGCCATCGGTCCGGTCCTCAAGGTCCGTGGCGAAGAAAAGCTGACCTGATTTTTGAATATCAAGATTTTGCTCGTTAAACCCGGATGCGCCAAACGTTAACTGAAACTTGGGTTCATTGGCATAGCGTTTTTCCGTGGTAGCCTCGGCGGCTTTTGCCAGGTCAGAAAACGTTGCCCCTGCGCCCAGAGCGCCGGCTGCCATCAGTGTGGATGTCAGCCC
>JAHEKD010000253.1:0-2155 GCA_024638545.1 Gammaproteobacteria bacterium | reverse complement strand
GATCTGCATAAAGTCCCGGCGGGAGAGGCTATTGTTTGATTCCTCAGACATATCTATTTCCTCGGTGTAAGTTTGTTTATATTATTAAATATCACAAAACGATAGCTAAAATATCAAAATCAGTTATATAAGTCAATTAAACAATCAATAATATCAATAATCAATAGCATATAGACTAAAAAATGATACAATGCCGATTGCGCATGTTATAGAGATAGACGTATTATGAATGATCAACAGGTATTTGACTACATCATTATTGGTGCCGGGTCAGCAGGCTGTGTGCTCGCAAACAGGCTATCAGAGGCTACTGCAAACAAGGTGCTGTTACTTGAGGCTGGCGGAAAAGATATAAATCCGTGGATTCATATCCCGGTTGGTTATTTCAAAACCATGCACAACCCAAAGACAGACTGGTGTTTTGTGACCGAGAAGGACCCGGGTATTGCGAACCGGCAGCTTCAGTGGCCGCGTGGAAAAGTGCTTGGCGGCACCAGCTCACTAAACGGTTTACTCTATGTCCGAGGCCAGGCTGAAGACTATGATCGCTGGCGAGACCTGGGGAATCCAGGCTGGGGATATGAAGATGTTCTTCCATATTTCAAAAAATCAGAAGACCAGGAAAGAGGCGCCAGTGAATATCATGGTGCAGGCGGGCCATTAAAAGTATCTGATTTGCGTATTCGACGAAAAATTGCAGATTTGTTTATTGAGGGATCCGTCAACTACGGTATACCCAGAAATGACGATTACAATGGTGCCACTCAGGAAGGGGTCGGCTACTTTCAGCAAACCGCGCACAAGGGTTTCAGGTGGAGTACGGCAAAAGGTTTCCTGAAACCTGCAATCAACCGGAAAAACCTTAAAGTCATCACCCGTGCCCATGTTAATAAATTACTTTTTCAAGATAATTGTGTTACCGGTGTTGAATATGAATTAAAAGGTCAAAGCTCCAGTGCCATCTGTACTGCGGAAACAATTTTATCAGCCGGTGCGATCGGCTCACCACACATTCTGCAGTGTTCAGGTATCGGGGATGCCGAGTTGATCAAAAGTCTCGGTGTGGATGTAGTTCACCACTCGCCGGCTGTTGGACAGAATCTACAGGATCACTTGCAAATTCGCCTGGTGTTCAAAACCAATGAAAAAACGCTCAACGATGAAGTCAATAACCCAATCAATAAAATGCTGATCGGGCTTGAATATATGTTGTTCAGAACCGGGCCTCTTTGTCTGGCAGCGAGCCAGGTTGTTATTTTCACCAAGACAGATCCTGCGATGACCCGGCCTGATATTCAGTTTCATATGCAGCCGTTAAGTGCCGATAAGCCCGGGGACGGTGCCCATAAATTTTCAGCATTCACTTCTTCAGTGTGCCAGCTAAGACCGGAAAGTCGCGGCCATTTGGAGGCAGTCAGTCCTGACACGAAAGTGCATCCGAAAATTCATCCTAACTACCTGTCCACTGAACTGGATTGCAAGGTGGCGATTAAAAGTATCAAGATTGCAAGGGGTATAGCCAATTCTGCACCGTTGGCGCAGTCCATTTCGGAGGAGTTTGTGCCGGGTGCTCGATTTCAAACAGACGAGGAATTACTGCAGGCTGCCAGACTTCACAGCACGACGATTTATCACCCAACCAGCACCTGCAGGATGGGCAAGCCGGAAGACAGCGTTGTTGACGCACAACTCAAAGTTTACGGTATTGAAAACTTAAGGGTCGTCGATGCCTCAATCATGCCTGAAATTGTCTCGGGTAATACCAATGCACCAACAATCATGATTGCAGAAAAGGCGGCTGACATGATCAAGCAATCGAGATAACCGTAGATAGAAACCGGATTGACACCCATCGCCTGAAAATTTACATTAAAATTTTATAGATCGGTAGGAAGAAATGCTCAAGAGAAAGGACTCCACCTTAATGCGAATGCTCTCTATACTGCTTCAAGTTACAGAATCCCGTGACAAGTTGACCTCTGCTGAGTTGGCCCAGAAGCTGGATTTGCCAAAGCCGACTGTCTATCGATTAGTGAATCAACTGCATGAATGTGGATTATTAAAACATGATCCTCTGGGTAAAGGTCACATCCCGGGTGACAATTTACAGCGACTTTCGATACAGGTTTTAAATCATGACGTATTAAATGCACCA
>JAHEKD010000252.1 GCA_024638545.1 Gammaproteobacteria bacterium | reverse complement strand
ATTGTCGAAAAATTATTGCCCACTGACGAAGAACATACTTATGAATACTCAATCCTGTCCAGTCCTTTGCCGGTAATGAATTACACCTCAAAATTAAAAGTAGTCAAAGAAGGTGATGGCGCAAAGGTTGAGTGGTCAAGTAATTTTGAGCCATCCGGGGCTTCAGAGACCGACGCAATCGGTGCGATCGCCGGTGTATATCAGGCAGGATTTGATAACCTTAAGAAAATGTTCGGCGGTTAAGCGAAGTTTTTTTCGTCGTCAAGCTGTAAAAACAGTTTTGTGATATTGCTATAATTGCGGCCATGCCGTTAACGCTTTACAACACCTTAACCCGAAGCAAACAAGAGTTTAAACCGCTGGACCCGCAGAGGGTGACGATGTACGTCTGTGGTCCGACCGTATACTCGCACCCGCATATCGGTAATGCTCGCCCGGCGGTTGTTTTTGACGTCTTATTCAGTGTCTTGCGCTATTATTATCCCAATGTGATATATGCGCGTAATATCACCGATATAGAAGATAAAATATATACTGCCGCAAAGCAGCAGGGTGTCGCAATTTCAGTTATTACCGACAAATATACTGATATTTATCATCAGGATATGCAGGCACTGGGTGTTCGCTCGCCAACGGTTGAACCCAAGGCAACCGAGCATATTGCGCCCATGATCAGTATGATAGAGCGCCTGCTGGCTGGCGGTTATGCCTATGAAGCACAGGGGCACGTGTTATTCAGCGTGGCGGACTATCCTGAGTATGGGCACTTGTCTGGACGAAATCGCGAGGACATGATTGCCGGGGCAAGAGTCGAAGTCGCGCCCTATAAAAAAGATCCTGCAGATTTTGTCCTGTGGAAGCCTTCATCGGATGATTTACCCGGGTGGCAGAGCCCGTGGGGCAGGGGTCGACCGGGCTGGCACCTTGAGTGCTCAGCAATGAGTGAACAACATTTGGGTGAAACCATCGATATCCATGCCGGTGGTAATGATCTCATATTTCCGCATCACGAAAATGAGGTGGCTCAAAGTACCTGTTCTCACGGAGGAAAATTGTTTGCCCGCTACTGGCTTCATAACGGTTTCATTAATGTCGATGCTGAAAAAATGTCGAAATCTATTGGCAATGTTCTGCTTGTGGATGATTTGCTCAAACAGGACAGGGGCGAAACCATCCGCCTGGTGTTGCTAAGTACCCACTACAGAAAACCAATGGACTGGACAGATGACGTGGTTGATCAGGCAAAGCGTAATCTGGATCGACTATACGGTGCGCTGCGAGATAATCCCGACGTGCCGATGCGTGATAACGTTGAACTGCCGGAAGCTTTTCTGAAAGCTTTATCTGATGATCTAAATACACCGAAAGCGATTTCCGTATTATTTTCTCTGGCCAGAGAACTCAATTCGATCCAGCCGACCGAAAGGAAAATTCACCTGAAATCGCAACTACTGCAAGCGGCGCAGCTAATTGGTTTATTATCCTGTGATGTTGAGCAGTGGTTCTCAAACGCAGGCGCTGTTGATGTTGACGTGGTTGAAGGACTAATTCGGGAGCGGGATCAGGCCAGAGCTGATAAAGACTTTACCCGGGCAGACCAGATCAGAGTGCAGTTGACGCAGCTGGGTGTGGAGCTTGAGGATACAAAAGGCAAAACACGCTGGAAATGCACGCGTTAATGAGTTTCGCCCAAAATCTGCTGGTTCGCCTGATCCGGCTCTATCAGCTAGCGTTATCACCATTAATTGGCCGCCACTGTCGATTCGAGCCCTCATGTTCAGAGTACATGCGCCAGTCGGTGATCGAATTTGGTGTCATTAAAGGTGCTGCATTGGGGCTGAAGCGGCTGGCCCGCTGTCATCCTTGGGGCGGTTTTGGTTATGATCCGCCTGAGGGGAAAAAACACAGGCACAAATAATCGGCGCTTAGAATGACTCTATCTGGATGGGAGGTTTTAAACTGATCGATGAGCTATCAATGCGGGATAATCAAAACCGTTTAACGACATCACTACATATAGCTTAATGCCGTCTCCCGTTGGTCACATCCTGATAGGTTTAACTGCAGCCAATATTGTGCTCAAACCGAATCTTTATCATTCCGTGGTGTGGTTAATCTTCGTGATTTTTGCCGCCAATGCAGCTGATCTTGACTTTTTGCCTGGCTGGTTGGCAGGCGACATTAACCGTTTTCACCATGGAATTTCACATTCCGTTGGCATGGCGTTTGTATTTGCCTGTCTATGTGCGTTAACTTCACGCCTGGTTACTGCAAAAACCAGGCTGGTCTTTCTGGCAGCACTTATTATTTATCTATCGCATCTGCTGGCGGATTATCTGGGCGTTGACGTTGTTGAACCGTACGGCGCCCCGTTTTTATGGCCACTCAGTGATGAATATTACCTGGCGCCTGCTCAGCTGTTTCAGCCAATTGAACATGGACATCTGGGCGAAACATCATTAACGGTTTTAGACAAGATATTTTCATTAAACAATCTGCTGGCCGTGTGTATTGAGGTAATGATTATTATTCCGGTCTGGGGCATAACCTTCTGGATTTCCCGAAAGCGCAAAATAAAGGAGTGATAAATAGAATTAATGAATATTTTAATAGCAGGATATGGCGATATAGGGACAAAATTAGGCCGGAAGCTGCTTCTTGACGGTCACCGGGTATATGGTCTGAAACGCGATACCAGTTCAATCACCAGTCCGGTTATACCGGTTAGCGCGGACTTGAGCCGGCCACTTGCAAACGTTGCACTGCCTGATGAACTCGACCAGGTCGTCTACATTCTCAGTGCGGGTGGATTTAATGAGCAGGCCTACAGGCAGGCGTATGTTGATGGTGTCAGGCATCTTACAGAGGCGCTGGGAGAAAAGTTGAAAAGATTAAAGCGATTCATATTTGTCTCAAGCACCAGCGTCTATGGGCAAAATGCAGGTGAATGGGTTAACGAACAATCGTTGACTCAGCCAAGGGCTTTTAACGGCCAAATCATGCTGGAAGCAGAAAAACAGGTTTTAGCGTTGCCAAATTCACTGGTTGTACGCTTTAGCGGCATCTATGGTGAAGGCCGAAATCGGATGCTGAATCAGGTGAAGGCCGGACAGATCGCAACCAGGCAGCCGGTGATATATTCAAATCGCATCCATAGCGATGATTGCGCTGGCGTTTTGCTTCATTTAAGTCAAATGCAAAACCATGAACATTCGCTAATTCTGGCTTCAGACCACCGGCCGGAAGCCTTGCACGACATACAGCAGTGGCTGGCAGATCGATTAAATGTGCCTGTTCAAAAACGTCATTATGAAGTGCCTTCACGTCGTGCGGGCAGTAAACGTATCAATAATCAGCGGTTGCTGGATACCGGATACAAGTTTGTCTTTCCTGATTATCGGGCCGGCTATGGCGAGATGCTTAAATCATTGAATATGCAATGATGATGAGTCTGCATGATTCATCTTTAATGTTGTGGTTAACTCAATGGCCACATAAGTATACCAACGAGTTTTATTCTTGCCCGATCGCCGCCTGTGACGCTGATTAGCCCGCATCTCTTACCGGACTACGTAGCGAGACGGTTAAAGGAGGCTCGATGCTTGCTATGGAGCTACTTGTTGTGTATGCTTATTTTTTTATGTTAATGGTTTTGGGAAATCGGTGAAATCCCGGTACTGTCCCCGCAACTGTAATCAGTAATACCGTTTCAATGGCCACTGGGAAACTGGGAAGGCGAAACAGGTGTGTAAGCTGTGAGTCAGGAGACCGATCATTAATGAACGTTATGACCGAACGGGGTGTTTCGGCGGAAGTTCATGGCATTTTCTTCTCATAAAGGCTTGTTATGTTTCCGCGCTGCCCTGGCTGCAATGGAGTAAATACATGCCAGATACTACCAGAGAGTCTCTAACTGCTGAACTCATCCTCTTTCCAGGGTGCGATCCGGGGAATAAGCTAACTGATCTATTTGATCGCAATCTCATTGCCAGCAAACCTGAGCTGGTCATCCTAAACTGGCTGGTCGCATTACCAACGGCAATCGATCCGGCTTTAGCCGCTCAAAGCGTTTTAATAAGGCTGGCAACAAATGATGGCCTGCTCACCAGAGATCAAAAAAATATTCTGAATCTGTTAGCTGAAATCGCCTGTCATCCGCGTAAAAAATTACTTTCCCACTCGACAAGCAACAAGCGCAGCCAGCGACGCAGGCATTGGCAATAAGCAAACCCGGCAGCGGACTGTTTTATTAAGCACTGACTGTCTGTCCGTCAAAAATAAATGCAGATTGTTGCATTAGCGTTTTCCTCTGAAGGTTTATACACTATAATATATGCTTATCCATATATTAAAATGTATGACTTCCAGCGCGATGAGAAACGTCAGGCCTGAATTACAATATCTGCTCATGACCATGGCTTTATACCAAATGGTCATCTGGATAGGGCAATGATAGACCTGGCGCAATTTTTTAAATGCCTGTCTGACGACACTCGTCTGAAGATCACGCTTTTAATTCACAAACAGGGAGAACTGTGTGTATGCGAACTCATGGAAGCGCTGAAGGAGAGTCAACCCAAAATATCGCGTCACCTGGCACAGCTGCGCAACTGCGGCATTTTGATAGACGACAGGCGTGCTCAATGGGTATTTTATGAAATCCACCATGCGCTGCCGCAATGGGCTCTCACAATGCTTGACCATGCCTGTGGCGCCCAGCGCGAGACACTCGACCGCTATATATTAAAGCTGGCACAAATGCCTGATCGCCCAGGCTGCATCAGACCTAAATCCAATCGCATCAGCTGACGTAAAAACATGAATATTCTCTATATCTGCACCCATAATCGCTGTCGCAGCATTTTATGCGAGGCCATCACAAACCACCT
>JAHEKD010000251.1 GCA_024638545.1 Gammaproteobacteria bacterium | reverse complement strand
AAAACTTTTTGCAATTCGTATGCCAACTTATGGTAGGGTAATTTAACGTAGAATAATTACTAATATAAATGCAGGACACTAAAAGAATTAGAGAACTAATGCGCATTTTGGTTGTTGATGATCACAAACTATTTGCGGATGGTTTGGGTTTGGTTTTACATTCAATTGCAGAAAGTGTACAGTTGATCATTGTCAATAGCACGCAGTCTGCTTTATATGAAATCGAAATTAATCCGGAATTTGATCTGTTACTTTTAGACTTAAATATGCCGGGTTTAGATGGCATATCCTTACTCACGTCGATAAAAGAACGCCAAGCACTAATACCCTGCGTGATAATCTCAGCAACTGAAGATATTTGGCAAATCAAAAATGCCCTAGACCTTGGTGCATTTGGCTTTGTGCCAAAATCGTTTGATTGTGTTCAATTAATTGATGCTTTAAATCATGTTTTAAGTGGTAATACGTATGTTCCTACTGAAATTATTAAAAATATCAATCGACTTGAAGAACAACAGGTTCGAGAAACAAATAAGTTAGTCCGAATCTTAAGCCAATTTGGAATCACTAAAAGACAGTACGAAGTTTTAAAATTATTAGCAAAAGGGTATTCAAACCAAAAAATAGCAAGCACATTATATTTATCCAAACATACAGTCAAGTCGCATGTGGCTGCCTTATTGTCAGCGTTTCAAGCAGAAAACAGAACAGACTGTGTGCGCCAGGCACGCGAACATGGACTCACGAGTTAATATTATTGTGCATTATACACGCATCCTGTAATGGCCATTTTCAAATGTGTGGGTTTGACAGGCTTGTGTAATAATGGAAATCCACTAGCTTTCACAGTTTTCAGGATTTCTGATGAAGTATCTCCAGATATTAAAATTCCGTTAACTTGTAAATTTAATATTTTTTCAATATTATGAATTGCTTCAACACCAGTTGTGTTATCACGTAATCGATAGTCAGAAATTATTAAATCGATTTGATGCTTTGAGTTTTTAATCTGTTCTATTGCATCTAAAATTGAACCAGCCGTAATTACTTTGGATCCCCAATTTGTCAAAATTAATCGCATAGATTCCAGAATTGCTTTCTCATCATCTATTACTAAGATTACAAGATGGGCGAGGTCATCCAACTTACTAACAGATGAGTTTTGCGGCTTGGAAATAATACCATTACTCTTGGGCACTTTAATCTTAACAACTGTACCTTTGCAAATTTCAGAATGTATCTTATACGAGTAGCCTAATAAATTACAAAGACGTTTAACAATAGCTAATCCTAAACCCAGGCCCTTAGTTCTATCCCGCTCGGGATTGTGTAATTGACTAAATTCAGAAAATATATTTTCCAGTTCGCTTTCGGGGATGCCATTGCCTTGATCCCAAATTTCAATTGAAATTTCATTTCCCGCTGCCTTCGCGCCGACAAGAACTTTGCCACTTTGTGTATAATTAACGGCATTCGAAATTAAATTTCTAAGGATACGATCTAAAAGAACTGGATCACTACGTATGATCTTGTTAGTTGGCATTATTTTAAGTTCAATGTTTTTTTCATCAGCCAGTGCGGTATATTCATTTTTGAGTCGACCAAATAGATTGTTAAGAGTGAAATCTTCTATATTCACCTCAACAACGCCAGCGTCAAGTTTTGAGATGTCAAGTAAAGAATCAAATAAATCATCCAAAGCGTAAACGCTTTCTTTAGTTTGATTTAAAATTTTTCTACGCAAATCAGGGTCATTAGTAGTCTCCAATGTACTAATTAACAATCCAAGTGCATGTAATGGTTGGCGCAAATCATGACTGGCCGCTGCTAAAAATTTTGACTTTGCGATGTTGGCTTCTTCAGCTATTACTTTTTCTTTCTCAAATCTTTCTTTTTCTTGTGTAACTCGTTCGATTAATTCAATATTTTCAAATCTTAATCGTAATGATTCTAATGTTGCTTTATGATATTGTCTCGCAAATAGGGTACTGGCAGCAATATAGAATATAACTGCACCACCAAAGGGAATGAATACACCACCCTCAATAAACAGTCTGATCGCAAGAGGAAGGATTGCAGTAATTATAAAACCAAAAAAAGCAGGGTAATATACAGATATTGACGTTGCTGCTCCTGCTGAAATGCCGAGTGTAAATGTGATCAAAATAAATATAACTATTGGGTCATTAGGATTAAAAAACATGAACCCGGCAAGGCCCCACATCGATCCAGAAACTACAACACCAATAACATAAATATTTGCCCAATATCGATAATTGTGATCTTGAGTCTTTTGATGATTATAAAATGAAATTGTTAGATATCTGATTACAATGATTAATGTAAGAATACCCATCCACCATTTTAGTTGACCATTTTCTGTGGTAATCCAGAGCGCTATGACTAGAAAGAGGCTCACAATAAATACTCCAATTAATGCACTAAAACCAGTACGGTAGAGTAATTTAATTCGTTCGATTAATAGCGGTACTTCTAAATTGGCGCTAACGCTATTTTTTGAAGAAGAACTATTTTCAATAATTTCCAATGGTATCTATCCGAATCGTAAACAAACAAAAAAAATTCTTCATATCCTGATTGTTTACATTATCAATTAAGGATGCAAGAACAGTTAACAAGATTGAGTGTCTCTCCAAGCAGGTAATCACAGGCATCGGTTTGTCGCTTTTATTATGTTACAAGCTTCATTTATCTATGAGATCAGGTGAATTGTAAGACACCAAAGTAATGTAATTATTTATTCATAACAGCTGTTTAGATTTGGGTCTATGAGGTTCTCTGTTTCATTGAGACAATTTTGTATGGTTGAGATCTCTATACTAGTATTGTTCTTGGTTAGAGAAGCCGCCCTGAGGCGGCTCTCAAACAGCACTGAACTTCCTGTTCAAATAATCATCCTGATATCGTGCTGTCCTGTAATAATATGCAAAAAATAATTAATTACGTCACAAAAACTCTCAACGTGACATAGCCACATCATCCAGCTCATTGACCACCTGCCATTGTCTGAACCCGTGTTGCCGCAGCCATTTTTCCAGTCGGTCCAGGCTGTTCCACTCACGGATTTTTCCGCGAGCGCTTTTGACGCAGGTCAACTGGCCGTCCACATAGACAGCCAGTGCCCAGGTGTAGGGATGGTTGGAGGGATTGCCAAAGCCGCCACCCTGCTGCAGGCGTTTGACGCGGTAGACAATGGCATTATCGTCAAGCCGCCAGGTTGCATACAGGTCAGGTAAATCGGAGGTGGTAACGCTTAATCGAAATTCCTTGCTATATACATCATGACTCATAGTGTTGACTACGTGGTAAATTTGAACTACATTCTAACGTATCAACAATCAACTAGGAATCTGTTGTGAAACCAGTGAATTTCAGTGCGGTTAAAAACAGTGCCGGCAACCGGGAGTGGCAAACACAGTTCTATGCCTGCTGGCCAGCCTATAAACAGTGGTATCTGTCAAAAACGCAGGGTCGCATTCAAGCACGCGAACTGGTCAGGGCACAAAATGCACTGAAATCCACCATGCCTGAAATTATGCCAATTTATGATCAGTTGTGTGAATTTGCCAACGATGATCCTGTTGCGATGCAGTTTCTGACGCTGTATCAGCCGCCTGCGTACCTGATTAACTGTTCCCAGGCGGTGTTTTTTGATGAGCAGCCCATGCTGATCAGAAACTATGATCTGTCACCGGAGTTATCTGAAAACACAATCCTTTTCACTCACTGGCAGGACAGGGAGGTAATCGCCACGAATGAATGCCTGTGGGGAGCAGATGATGGCATGAATGATGCCGGTCTGGCAGTTTCACTTACCTTTGGCGGACGCAGGGAGGTGGGCAGGGGGTTTGGCATTCCGCTGATTTTGCGTTACGTATTGCAGACCTGTGAAAACGTAAAACAGGCGATCACGCAGCTTGAACGCATCCCCTCACACATGGCCTACAATGTCACCGCTGTTGATCGCGGCGGCGATTTCGCCACCGTCATGCTGGCAGCAGACCAGCAAGCGATTGTCACCAGGCAGGGTGTCGCTACCAATCACCAGCAAAATATCCTCTGGCATGAGCAGGCCGGATTTACTAAAACGCTGGAAAGAAAACGCCACCTTGAGTCAGTTTTAGACACGCCGGGCTTAAACGAGCCTCAACTCATAAATGCCTTTCATCGCCCGCCGCTATATTCCACCAACTACCAGCAAAACTTCGGCACGGTCTATACCGCCGTATACAAACCTGCGTGCTCAACCATGGCCTATCACTGGCCGGGGGAACAGTGGCAGCATAGCTTTGCAGCATTTAATGAAGGTGTGAAAACCATTCGCCTGGGCAAATCCATTTTCGAGGCGTCTGCGCTTAAAGATGTTGCATATCCAACGCCTCTTCTCAATGCTTCAACTGCTGAACAATCTAATATGAATCATGATTGGTCGAAAGAGTGCTATGTGAGTGATTATATTCCCGAGTCTATGATGAGTCAGTTTGAAACTATATTCTCGTATCTGCCGGAAGACTACATCCCTAACTCAGCGGCCTATCAAAAACTTAAAAGTGACCTCAACAACAAGCAGCAAATGAGCTGGTCTCAGTTTTCAACTTCCATGCAGCAACTGTGGATGTGATTAGACAGGACTAAAGGTAAATCCAAAAATCAAATTCAATCACGCTCATTATCGAGAAATATACCGAGTATCTGAATTAAGTATTGTGTCCCCGGAATTAACCCATGCAGTTGTCTGGGAAGTTTCCGCTAAACGCCGGGAAATGATCGACGCCACCCACTCCCGGAGTAAGGCCATGGGTGATGTAATCGGGATGGCTGACGATGGTGATGCCGGCCGAGGTGTTGCGCACGACTAGCGGCAAGCCTG
>JAHEKD010000250.1 GCA_024638545.1 Gammaproteobacteria bacterium | reverse complement strand
CTCGGTGACCGGAATCAAGGGAATTTGAGCGATCAATAGTGGCCTGCACGGTGCGTTGATCGGCATCGAGCAGGCGATTACCTACGGTAAATGTCCCGGTTTGATAGAATTTTACCTTTTGCTGGGATTCGGGGATATGTGGCACTATTTTCTCTCCTGTTTAGTTCTTGCCAGAGGCAGCGATACCCATTTCGCGCAGGATATTTTCTGCTCGTCCGCCGCTGCGTCGTACGGTACGTTCACGTTCGAGTTCGCGATCGACCACATTCATTTGTACATCGTGAAAATGCGGTTCTTTGAGATCACCGCTTACACCTTTGTCCAGCATGCGGCGCAAATTTGTTCGGGTGATCGGTCGTCCGCCCAGGCCGCCAATGACCGAATAGACCTGCAATGGCATATCCTGCAGGGCGGTTCGTACATCCATGGCCACAACGCCGCCCATGCCGACGGCAAGACATTTTTCAAAAACAATCACGCGCCTGGCGTCCCTCAGCGCCTCTCTCAGTGCCTCGCGTGGAAATGGCCTGAATGAACGTATCGTCAAGGCGCCAATTGAATGCCCCTGTTTGCGCATCTGTGCCAGCACATGCTTGAACGTGCCTATAACCGATCCAAGAGTTACGACCACAGTTTCGGCACCTTCGCTACTGAATGATTTGATGAGCCCGCCGGAATCCCGTCCCGTTATGTTTGAAAAATCAATTGACTGTGGCGGAATTAATTCCAGCGCCTGCAGTTGCTTGAAATGAGCGAGAAAACGCACCTCGGTAAAGGCCTCCGGGCCCACCATAGCACCTATCGAAAGCGGTGCAGCCGGATCGAGAACCTGACGTGGCTGAAACTCGGGCAAAAATTCATCGACCTGCGCCTGCGTAGGTACGTCCACACGCTCATAGGCATGGGTCAATATGAAACCGTCCATGCATACCATGACCGGCAGGGAAAGTTCCTCCGCAAGCCTGAATGCCTGAATATGCACATCTATGGCTTGCTGGTTGTCCTCAACAAAAAGCTGGATCCAGCCGGCATCACGCGCGGCCATCGAATCGCTCCAGTCATTCCAGATATTTATCGGTGCCCCGATGGCGCGATTGCCAACAGTCATTACGATGGGCAGACCGATTCCAGATGCGTTATAGACTGCCTCCATCATGAACAGCATGCCCTGACTCGAAGTGGCGGTATAGCTTCGTGCGCCGGCTGCCGATGAGCCGATGCAGGCACTCAAGGCACCAAACTCAGATTCAACAAGCAAAAACTCGCACGGCGAAAGCTGACCTGATTTGACCATTACACCGAGATCCTCAACAATGTGTGTCTGTGGGGTTATGGGATAGGCTGAAATAACTTCCGGGCGGCACAGTGCAACTGCTTCCGCGACTGCCTGTGACCCTTCGATTTGTTTTAACATTATTTCGTTTCCTCAACAGATGACGGTGGCCTGTTTTGCTGCACGTGCAGCAGCAATATTGCTTTCACCCACGGCGCCTGAAAATTTATCCAGAATGGCTTTTTCGACTGCCTCAAGCCGCAGTACACTGCTCATTGCCGTAAATGCACCTAATAATACAGTATTAGGTGTAGGCCGCTTTAAATACTGCATGGCCAGGTCAGTGGCTGAAATTGTGGCAACATGACCGGCCGGCAGCTTGTCGATTGCTTCACTTATTCCCAGATCATCAAGCTGGCGGCTGGAGTTGATCAATACATAACCGTCATCTTTAAGGCCCTTGAATAGATCGACGGCATGAAACAGGGTAGGATCCTGGATAATCAGTAAATCAGGTTCAAACACAGGTTCGCGTAGTTCAATCGCTTCATCATCAATACGAACATAGGAAACTACCGGAGCGCCCATGCGTTCTGAACCAAAACTTGGAAACGCCTGTGAGTACATCCCCTGTTCAAATGCGGCAATCGACAGCATTTCTGCGGCCGACACAACGCCCTGTCCACCCCGGCCATGTATTCGTACCTGAAACATAAAAAAGTATTTCCTCAGCGATCTAATTACATAGCATGCAAACCAATGCATTACCACGCTCTGCAAGGCATTATAAACCAGCAGTGAATGTGGCTCAAATAAGCGCCATTGGAACGCTGATGAGACTAACAACTTATTTTTTTAAAGAGAAGGTTAATCAATGGAAAGGCACCACTGAATATCGTACACATAATTGAGAATTAGATGCTCAATATAACAATTTCGAAAATAGCCAAACCCAAAAATTGCATTATTGATTTTATTACTATGTCTT
This sequence comes from Gammaproteobacteria bacterium, assembly GCA_024638545.1. GTDB lineage: Bacteria > Pseudomonadota > Gammaproteobacteria > Arenicellales > JAHEKD01 > JAHEKD01. The sequence continues at coordinate 2,631 of JAHEKD010000250.1, read as the reverse complement.
ACCCATATAAGTTTGCAAAGCTAAAACAGATAAAGCCAGGTCACCAAGTGCGTGGCCACGAAAAAGGAAAGCTGTTCTGTCACTTGCTGCGGACCGTCCACGGCATTTGCCAAGTACTAAGCGGGTCAAATCACCGCTAACGATGGATGGATCACAAAGCTTGCGTGACAAAGCTGCTTCTTGTTCGACATCATCGATTATCACCCGATCCAAGGCAACAAAACTATCTCTCTGCCATGGCACTCCCAGATCAGTAATTGTTGCAAAAGCACCTTCCTTGAGACCTTTTGCATCCAAGAAAGGCACACAGCTGCTTGTTGCAGTAATAGACGTTACAATTAAATCTACATTCTCAATCGCATGTTGACCAGAAGAATTTATTTCTACCGACAAATCGAGCTCCCGCGCTGCCGCGCTGAGCTTATCTATGTTTGTCTGACCCCGGCCAAATATCTTGATATGTTTAAGCGGAAACATTTCAGAAAAAGCATTCAGGTGGCTGTGCGCTTGCACGCCACAACCCACAAATCCGATCGATTCTGAATCTTCGTTCGCCATGAATTTTGACGCCACCGCGCTTAATCCCGCAGTACGCACCGCCGTGATCCAGTTACCGTCCAGGATTGCGGCTGGCAAACCTGTCTCACTATCCAGCATGGCAACCACCCCATTAATTTGTGGTAAACCTTTGTCAGGATTGACTGGATTCAAAACCACAGTTTTGACCGCTAATAAAGAAGGTTCATCCATTGCCGCCAGAGCTGCCATCATATAGCGCCCGTCCTGGGGCGGTGTGATAACGGCCTTTGGTGCACTCCAAACCCTGCCTTCTTGCGCCCCGTGAATAGCCGATTCGATACAGTTGATCACGTCATTGGTTGTGAGATTGAGATCGACTAAATCCTTCTCCGATAGATATGGAATTTGACTCATGCCTGGCTCCTAACTGGTCATGAGTTTTATTATATCAGTAGCCTTTAAATGCTGCTTACATCCAGGTTGCCTCCAGTTCCTGGAAAAATAGCATGGGTAGCGTTTTGATTTTTATGATTAGATTGAGGATATTAATTTCGATTCGTGGATGACAAATGTAAACGCTAACGACATGTGTTTCAATAAACTCCGCCAGGTGTTTGCCCAGGTGGATAAGCTTCATGACTTATTCATACACTCGATGTATTTGAACAACGCCGATCGTTTTACCATTACTGGCAGGTGCCGATTCAGCCACTCTCTCAAATCATTGAGAATTGAAATTGAACGGGATTGACGCGGCGCAAATCGCTGAGCAGGTTTCAGGTCTCTCGCCTGCTTCTCAATCCGATGCAACAATTGAGTTTGCTGCAATCCTGGCAGGCCAGGGAGACTTTCTTGGCTCGGAGTTTGTCCCGGGACTTAATCACCTGATCAAACTTGCGTCTGTCGTGCGCCCAGCTTGCGAAATGTGTGATGGCTTTCGTCCGCGAAGACTTTTACAAACCCATCATAGCCGCCGGACTGTAAATTACCGTTATATACACTAAGGTGCATACCACTTCATTCAACTCCCGCCCTGTGAACCAGAGCCCAACCATATTTTAGTGCTCTGTAAGGTTTTTATAACATCTACTATTCGATCCGCATTATCGACGGCGATTTCACCAGTCGAATTCCAGATAGAATTTTCAAATCCGATTCGACATTTTCCGCCCATCTTCATAGCATGAACAGCACAACTTGTTTCGTTAGATCCAAACGCACAAACCGCCCAGTCTGTTTCAAGCCTGGATTGGTCAAGTACTTCAAGAAAACCATTCAACCATAACGGGTCACTTTGCTGATTCTTACTGTATCGCCCAAGTACGAACAATAATTGATGTATTCCTGCTGGAAAAAACTTAATGTCATTAAGTTTGATAAATCTTTCCAGCTCCAGGGGAGAATATAATATATGCTGCACGGCTATGGCTGCTTCCTCGCACCAGTAATAGAAGGATTTAGCTGCTTCGAGATCATTATCACTAAGCATTTCAGTTAATGAAACTGAAACAGCTTCAGGCAGTACATTTTTTACCAACCTGCGCTGTTGTTCAGGAGAATATTGACCGACTGCTTCTGTGGTGATTTGTACGGTCATTCCGGGTACATGCGATGACATTTCTATGATCAGTTCACGATATAAAGCCGCATCGAGTAAATGTTGCTGGTTTTTATCTCTTATATGTGCATGCATCGCACCTGCGCCAGCTTCAAAACAGCTTTTTCCTGTGATAAGTAATTCATCCAGAGTGACAGGCACTTGCGGATGGTCAGCCTTTGTTAAACGTGCGCCATTTGGTGCTACCATAATTTTTGGAAGTGACTTCATAGTACATGCTCGATAGTGATGTGGTGTTTGGAAATCAGTTGGTCTATTTGGGCTGATTCCGTGATCAATGTAAGTGCCACAAGGATATGATCGCCTTTTTCCAAATAATACAGGAAGGTCAGTACGAGGATCACTTATATGGTTTCTGGGTCATCGGATACAATATACACTTTGTCCAGTGACGTCGGGGTATGAGCTATTAGAGGCTGTGCTGATTGTTCGATCGGCGCGGACGAGTAAAAGCCGGTATGGGCAAATGCGATGTTGTCCAATTGAGCTTTAAC
>JAHEKD010000249.1 GCA_024638545.1 Gammaproteobacteria bacterium | reverse complement strand
AATGATATTAAATTCACCGGCGACCAGGCTCTCGGCCACTCCTTCTGTTAATTTTGATAGCACATCCGTAACTGATGTCTCCATTCCCGGCAGGACACCGCGGATAATTGAACCACTTACCTGATTTCCACGGGCCAGCATACCCTGGCCCATGATGTAGGGCGCTGCCCCGGTCACGTCTGGCATGGCGCTAGCCTGTTGCTCTATTTCGCGCCAGTTTTCAAACGGCTGGGATCCATGCGAAATTTCGATGTGTGAAGCAACACCTAACAGACGGTCTCGCAGTTCTCTTTCAAATCCATTCATCACTGACATGACGGTAATTAGCGCCCACACACCAAGCGCTACGCATATTATAGATAAAAGGCTAATCAGCGAAATAAAATTATTGCGCCGCTTCGCGCGCGTATAGCGAAGCCCGATAAACAGCTCTAAGGGTTTAATCATTGCAGCTTGAATTCATAGAGCGTTAACCAGCATAAACGGCGATGCCGGAAAACGAAAAGTCGTTGGGCTATATCGATGGTGAGTCATTGCATTGCTCATTGTACGTTGTCCATCCAAGATTGAACCGATATTAATAATCTGTTTTAGCTGCAAGACACCGTACAAAACATTAACCGGTGACGGATAGATCAGCTTCTGGCCGCATGTGCGGAAACATGATCACGTCGCGGATCGAGGCCGAGTCAGTCAGTAACATGATTAGACGATCGATGCCGATACCGCCGCCTGCATTGGGCGGCAAACCGTACTCGAGCGCGCGAATATAGTCGGCGTCAAAATACATGGCCTCATCGTCGCCGGAATCTTTCAACTCGCTTTGCTCCCTAAATCGCTGCGCCTGGATCTCGGGGTCATTTAACTCAGAAAAGCCATTGACTAATTCGCGTCCGCCAATAAACAGCTCAAAACGATCGGTAACAAGCGGATTCTTATCATCCGGACGGGACAAAGGTGAAACTTCTGCAGGGTATGAAGTAATGAAGATTGGATTCCTGAGCTGTTCTTCAACGGTTGTCTCGAATATTTCTGTGAGGACTTTTCCAAGGCCGTAATCATCATTAATTTCGATTTTTAGATTGGCGGCAATCTTTTTGGCTTCGTTAATGTCGTGTAACTGCTCGGCTGTAATATGCGGATTGTATTTAAGTATCGAATCAAACAGGGTCAAACGCTCAAATGGTTTCTTGAAATCGTATGATTCGCCCTGATATTCGACCGTTGTCGTTCCAAGGACATGATCAACCACACCACGCAGCATCTCTTCCGTCATGTCCATGTACTCGTTGTAATCCACGTAGGCTTCATTGTATTCAAGCATCGTGAATTCAGGATTATGCCGGGTCGATAAACCCTCATTTCGAAAAACACGGTTTAATTCATAGATCTTGTCGAAGCCGCCAATCATTGCTCTTTTTATATAAAGCTCCTGGGCTACACGCATATACAATTCAATATCCAGCGCATGATGATGGGTGACGAATGGTTTTGCCAGCGCACCACCGGGTATGCTCTGCATCATCGGAGATTCGATCTCGATATAGCCTCTTTTGTTCAGGAAGTCACGAAAATAAGCGATCACCTTTGACCTGACTCTAAACGTTTCACGACTTTTTTTATTAACAATCAGGTCAACATAGCGTTGCCTGTATTTGAGTTCCTGATCCGCTAAACCATGAAACTTTTCAGGCAGCGGTCGCAGCGATTTAGTCAGTAATTTCAGTTCTCTGACTCGAATTGAAAGTTCGCCTGTTCTGGTGACAAACAGTTCGCCTGTCGCGCCAACAATATCTCCAACATCAAGCTGCTTGAAATTCGCATAGTTTTCCTCGCCGAGGATATCGCGCTGTAAAAATAGCTGAATATCGCCGCTCTGATCCTGCAAGCGGCTGAAACTGGCTTTACCCATAACTCTTTTTGCCATAATACGGCCGGCAACACTGACATCAGTAGGGTTTTCATCAAACCAGCTGTTATCCCGTTGACTGAATTGATCCTGAAGTTCGCCAGCCAGAGAATCTCTGCGAAAATCATTCGGGAATGCAACACCCCGAGACCGAAGTTCGTTGAGTTTTTCACGACGCTGCGCGATAAGTTTATTTTCATCTTGTATAGTTTCTTCCATTTTAAACGTCTATAAACCTGTTTTCGTTAAGTTACCGAGCATCCTTGGGTCGCTGTTTAAAAGATTTAGATGCCCGCTTTCAGGCTGGCCGTGATGAACTGATTTAAATCGCCATCCAGCACAGCGCCAGTGTTGCCGGTTTCAACATTCGTGCGTAAATCCTTGATCCGGGATTGATCGAGGACATAAGAGCGGATCTGGCTGCCCCAGCCAATATCTGATTTGGTTTCTTCAACGGCCTGCTGCTCTTGCTTTTGTTTCTGTAACTCGAGTTCATACAGCCTTGCCTTGAGCATTGACATGGCTTCTGCTTTATTTTTATGTTGTGATCGGTCATTTTGGCACTGGACGACAATACCGGTTGGCATATGCGTTATCCTTACCGCTGAATCTGTACGATTCACGTGTTGCCCACCTGCTCCGCTTGCCCTGTAGGTGTCAATTCGAAGATCTGCCGGATTGATTTCAACTTCAATGCTGTCATCGATTTCAGGGTAGGCAAACACCGAGGCAAAGGAAGTGTGTCGTCTGTTACCCGAGTCGAATGGTGATTTCCGGACCAGGCGATGCACACCTGTTTCTGTACGCAGATGACCGTATGCGTACGGCCCCGTGTATTTTACGGTCGCACTTTTAATCCCGGCGACCTCGCCATCAGAGAGTTCGATAATTTCAGTTTTAAAATCATTTTGCTCACCCCAGCGCAAATACATGCGCAGCAGCATGTTCGCCCAATCCTGTGCTTCCGTACCCCCAGATCCGGCCTGAATATCAATAAAAGCATTGCTGGCGTCCATTTGTCCTGAAAACATTCTGCGAAATTCCAATTTCTCCAGCTTTGATGACATTGTGCTCACATCGGCTTCGATCTCTTTAATCGTTGCCTCATCATTCTCTTCCCTGGCAAGCTCGAGCAGATCAGATGCGTCACTTATGCCCGTTTCAAGCAGTTCGATGGTTTCGGTAACAAGCTCAAGCTGAGAGCGTTCCCGGCCTAATTTTTGTGCAAGTTCAACGTCGTTCCAGACATCAGGTAATTCGAGTTGGCGAGATACCTCTTCGAGACGGTCTTTTTTATTTGCATAGTCAAAGGTACCCCCTGAGCTGCTCAAGGCGATCTCGATAATCGTCTAGTCGTTCTTTGAGTAAATTGTATTGTTCCATAGTGGTAGTGTTCCGGACAAGGCGGCAATTATAACGATTTTGCCACTTATACAAAGCTGTAAAATTGAGTTACTTAGAGCAGAATAAAAGCTGGTCGGGGCGAGTGGATTCGAACCACCGACCTCCTACGCCCCATGCAGGTGCGCTACCTGGCTGCGCCACGCCCCGACTGACTTTTATTAACTGGGCTACTTAAGTATCTCAGATATTTCGTTTAGATCTCTGAGTATTTCCTTGACCAGAGTGCTTTGGTTTGTAACTGAATCGGCCTTGTTTCCTGTGGATTCATTGTCAAGCTGGTTACGTGCACCATTAATCGTAAAACCGTCCTTATAGAGTAATTCACGTATGTGCCGAATCATCCGCACCTCATGGCGCTGGTAGTAGCGGCGATTGCCTCGACGTTTAACGGGTTTTAATTGTGGAAATTCCTGTTCCCAATAGCGCAGTACATGTGGCTTTACAGCGCAAAGCTCACTTACCTCACCAATTGTAAAATAGCGCTTGCCAGGTATAGGGGGTAATTCTGAGTTATCTTTTGGATCAAGCATATATATTAATTATGTTATAAGTTACTTCAACTTGTTAACAAGTAATTCAGTATTTTCAGCAACTTGTTCTTTTAGTTTTGGGCTGGCTTTAAAAGTGACTACCTTGCGCGCAGAAATCTCAACCTCTTCTCCGGTTTTTGGATTTCGTCCGGGCCGCTGACGTTTGTGACGAATATCAAAATTTCCGAAGCCTGAGAGTTTGACCGGTTCTTCAGCTTCCAGTGCACTGCGCACCTGCTCAAAAAACAGTTCTACAAATTCTTTGGCTTCTCGTTTATTTAAACCAATGCTGTCGAATAATGAGACGGCCAATTCTGCTTTAGTAACTGCCATATTAATGCCCTCGTGTGAACCCTATCTTCTTAATTTAGCGTTATATTTATGTTTTAGTTGTTCCATAACGCTTTCACATGTCTCATCCATCTCCTGCTCTGTCAAAGTACGTTCTAAGGCCTGAAATGTCAAGCCTAATGATATACTTTTCTGTGCGGAATCAATGGGTTTACCTGTGTATACATCAAACAACTTCAAATCAACCAGATCTCGGCCTGCACTGACTTTGATATCGTCAATGATCTGTTGCGCGGTGATTTCACGGTCTATGATTATCGACAGATCGCGTCTTGTGGAAGGATACCTTGAAGTTGTCCTGTATTGGGGGATGACTGATTCAGAAATTTCATTTAAGTTAATCTGAAAAAAATACACCTCCTGATCAATATCACAATCCGTCATGATGCTTGGCAAAAGTTGCCCAATAAAGCCAATTTGCCTGGCGCGCCTGTGAACGACAGCGCTGCGTCCGGGATGGAAACCGGCCAGTGCCTTTGGGATGTAGCTAATCTGATCAGCCTGGGCGCATAACGACATAATGTTTTCAAGATCAGATTTTATATCGTAAAAATCAGCGCTTTGTGAGGCAGTGCCCCACTGTTCCGATTTTTGCAAACCAGATAATATTGCACCTATATTAAACTCTTCAACTCTCTGTTTTTTATGTGTATTGTAGGTATTTCCCAGTTCAAATAACTTAATGTGACGGTGTTGGCGTTGATA
>JAHEKD010000248.1:2792-4919 GCA_024638545.1 Gammaproteobacteria bacterium | reverse complement strand
TATCAAAACGGATTCGGATTGATATGATTGAGTTAACTGTAGAGAATACATTATTTCTAAAGCAGAGGCCAGGGACGGAATCCAACCGCTGAACCGGAAATTTTAGTTTGTAATTCAATCTGCAACTTTAGTGATAACAAGCACTCACAGTTACAATCAGCCTTTTCATATGTGATTGAATACACTAAGATTAATGTGATTTGGGAAAATTTATCAAAACTTCAGATCCTCTTTCATCGGTTAATTTCAGCGCAGCCGTCACGATTTGTAAATACCGTTATCTCTATTTAAATACGATCAAGTATGTTTAAATTCACCAGGATTCAAATTAGAAAAACACAGATGAACAGAACAGGATTGAACGGCGGAATTGCCTGGGCTTTCACGGCCAAAAATGACAAGTCAATTCAAAGATTCGATTATATGCCGGGAATATGTGGCTACTATAATCGCTTGTGATCATCTATGCGTTTAGAGCAGCCCTGCCACGGCGGAATTTCGCTTTAAATTCTGATCGACTCGCGAAAAAAGCAAAATATCATTTTCCAAAACATTTCAAGAAAAGGGATTTCAAGCGCGTCTCGAGGGCCGCCGTTTTTGTATATGAGATTACCACCGCATTTGGTGTCCATCTAGGATTTATCGCCCAAACAGATTTGCAGGAGTTCATTAATAAAAATATCAAGCCACACGAGAAAACACTCAAATCCAAGGAGAAACTCTCAAAAAAATTACTGCTGGATCGCGCTGCAATGGTTAAACCCGTTCTTGTCTGCCACCTGCCTAGCAACGACCTGACCAGGTTGTTGCAAGATCATCGGGATAATCATGCGCCATCGTTGACTGTTAAACTGTCCAAAAACAGTGATTTACATCGAATCTGGCCGATTTATGACTTGCCGACAATAAAACAACTACAGCGTCTTGCCGGCTGTGTCGATCATGCTTATATCGCAGATGGCCACCATCGCAGCAAGGTTTTACAACAACTTAGCAAAAAACCGAAAAACCATAAGCTCAATGTTGAACGGGTTTGCAGCGCTTATTTTGATTTCAACGACGTAAAAATACTTGACTATAATCGTATGGTTGAGATTCATAAAAGTATAAGTCTGCCTGATTTTATGATGCAGTTAGAGCGAAAATTAACCGTCAGGAAAACAAAACAGGCATTAAGAGCAAGTGGAAAACACCATCTCTCCATGTTGCTTGACGGTCAATGGTATACACTGAGCTGGAAGCCCGGTATTTTGAAGAAATACCAAAAACTGGATGTGATACTTGATCATCAGGTGTTTGATACTGAAGTTTTGAATAAAATACTGCATATTAAGAATATCAAAACGGATAAAAGTATCACCTACTTCAGTGGCGAAAATTCTCTGCAGGAAATTGAGAATAAGTTGAACAATCGTCCAGGGATGGCGGCATTTTTTTTATACCCGGTCGAAATCGAGCAGCTGGTTCAACTCACTGAAAAAGGAAAAACACTGCCGCCGAAAAGCACCTATTTTGTTCCCAGGCTGCATAATGGAATTATCTGTGATGATTTTAAAATGTGGTCAGTATTACAGGGAAATTAAGTGGTCAGACACAAAATAATAGATAACATCGCGGGTGTTAATACGCATTGGGATGCCAGAGACATTGCCGAGATTATTGCAGGCTGTTGGAGCCAGACTCGAATTTAAACTATCGAGTTTACATTTAGAGAAAAGGCAGCAATACCTTAGCTGTTACTGGTATTAGTAATTTAAGTCACTGTCACCATAATTTAATAAATTTAAGTCACTGTCACCATAATTTACAATTACCTGTCCTAACTATGGGGTACAGTTCTCTAATTGAAGTACCGCAATCACAACAGAAACTCCGTCGCACTCCCGGTGATGAAACGTAATGTCGGAGAGATTTTCCCTTAAAATTAACAGCTGTCTTTGGAAAACCACAGGCACCATTCACAGTACCGCCTATCGCCTTTCGACATGATGAGCAGTGACATATCCCAACCCATGTGGGATTCACCTTTACCTCAAATCGAATTGCACCACACAAACAACCCCCCGTTAATTTCTCGTCCATTAAGCTAGACCTTTAACAGACCAGGCTTGTGTGGACAAGGCAATC
>JAHEKD010000248.1:0-2782 GCA_024638545.1 Gammaproteobacteria bacterium | reverse complement strand
GCAGAGCCTTGAGCCGATTTCTAGCAAAACCGACAATGTCTTCCATCGGATTACCGTTTAAGATGAGTTCACGCTTCATATAATTTTACCCTCAAGATTGTTTAAGCCTATTGAGTATAAAGTTCACAAACTCATGGTCATTACGAATTTTTGTTTGAGCTGCTTTATTCAATTATCTCGTTGGCGCGCAGCAGCAGGCTGGCCGGGACACTAATGCCCAGTTTTTCCGCCGTTCCGATGTTAATGACAAGATCGTATTGTGTGGGATGTTCCACCGGCAGGTCGCCGGGTTTCGCGCCTCGTAAAATTTGATCGACATAGTGGCTGGCCCGGCGCCAGACAGCCACAATATCCGGCGAGTATGAAACCAGGCCGCCGGCATGCACGTATTGTTTCCAGGGCAGCATCGCGACAAGTCGATGCTCGGCTGTGAGTCGACCTATCTCATTGGAGTGTGCATCGAAAACAGGTGATGCTCTGATCAACAGCGCATCTTCTGAACCAGTTTTATGCTGTGCCAGCTCAGACTTCAACTCATCGAGATGTTCAATCGCGATTTCATTGATGTCGATGCCTTTTTCATTTGCGAAGCTCGTGAGTGCTGCCAGTGCAGTCTTTGCGGTCGGGTTAATCGGTGCCAAAAAAAATACGCTGAGGCGGCGGATCCTCGGTGCCAGTTCCAGCAGTATCTCCAAACGCTTCGGTATTAACTCAACCTGGAATAATGATAGTCCAGTGATGTTGCCTTCAGGTCGGGCGGGGTTCTTTACCCTCCCGCCAGCACTCACGTCCCCGGTCACCGCGATGATTGGAATGTCTCGGGTGGCATTCCTGGCGGCACTAGCGGACTTGCCGCCGATCGCGACAACGACCGTGGGTTTGAGCGCAACCGCTTGTTCTGCATACGCCGCCAGTTTGTCCACACGACCCTCGGTAGAGTGATGTTCGATATTGATTGTCGTTCCGTTGATGTGCCCCAGGCTTTTCAATCCCTCTTCGAATGCGTGCATTTGATCACCGGGCGAAGATACGCTGAGGATCACAACACGAGGCAAATCTGAATGGTCCTGGCCCGTCACCGCCGCAGATGCGATAATGGCAACAATGCAGGCGACCAACAACTTAGGTCGGGTGATCATGATGGTCTGTGAAAATTTTTCATCGACCGTTTCCACATGGACAAAAGAATTAATCATAAATTACCACGATCCCACTGTACACGGAAGGTTATTTAATCAGTTTCGAGAAATTTTCATAAAGCGCTTCTCGTAGATCGTTTCGGCTCCTGGCAGAATATTTAGCCCACAGACTCGATTGATGCCGCGAGAGTGAGTATCAAATCAGGGTGCCGCCATACTCATTCATTTAAATCAATTACCTTCAGAACAGGGACAGGATTCGGGAATCCTTTAAGATTGAGTTTGCCGCCTGACTCTGCGTTTATTATATTCTCAACTTCCTTGTAAACTGATTCTGTAATTAAAATTTCGCCACCGGCAGCTTCGTCGCACAAGCGGGAGGACAGATTGGCCACAGATCCAATGGCGGTATAGTGGAACTGATCTCCGGCACCGATATGCCCAATCGTTGCGTAACCGGTTGCGATACCAACACCAAACCCAAGATCAATGCCGCGCTTTTGCCAATGCAGCAGCAGCTTTCCAACTTCATCCTGCATGGCCATTGCCATGTGCACGGCAAGCTCCACATGATCAGGACAGGGAAGCGGGTCATTCAAAAACGCCATCAAACCATCGCCTGCATAATGATCAACAGTTGCATCGAATTTAAGAAGCTGTTTTCCTAAAGCGGCATAGTATTCTTCGAGCACTTTCATGACCACCTCGGGTTCGTTAAGTGACGAAAACCCGGTGAAGTTCCGCAGATCACAAAATACAACTGTGATTTCGCGGCGGTGGCTCTCGGTCATATCTTTCTCATTTGAAGATACGATGAGTTCGGCGAGATGCGGTGAAAAATAGCGCTTCAGCCCACTTATGCGTTCAATATTGTCATAGGATTCACGCAGTTTTAACGTCATCGAATTGAAATCGTTTGACAGTGAGTCCAATTCGTCTCCCGTTTTAATGTCGATACGATGATCAAGTGAGCCAGCACCGATACGTGCAGCACCCATCTGCAACGCATGGATCGGTTGCACGATACGACGCGCGAGGAGCAGGCCGGCGAGCACAGAGAATAAAACGCCAACCAGCAGTAAAATCGCTGTGCGTATTAGTGTATGATAAAGCGGCGCAAATGCAACGTTAAGAGGCGATTCAACGAACACCAACCACCCGAGTCTGTCAATGGTGGCATGCGATGATAGTACGCTTTGACCAGTCAGTCCTGTCGTAACCGAACCCAGGTTGGTTGATTCGCCTGAGTTGACTTCGGTCTGTGCCTCTGCCACCTGAGGATGTGTTGACAGGTCGGTTTTTCGCAAAACCAGCGAAAGGTCTGGATGCATAACCAAAAGGCCATTTGCATCTACGACGAAGGCATGTCCTGCCTGACCGATATCAATTTTTGTCACTTCTTCCCTTACGAATTTCAGATTAACTTCTGCAACGGTAATGCCTTTCCCGCGGCCCTGGTCACGCAGGCTCAGTGAGAGATAAGGCTCAGATTCCTGGCGGAAATATACTGGACTGAAATAGTAGCCATTTTCCTTGGCTACACGAAAATGTGGTTTTTGCGTGTGGTCTTTACCGCTTCCCACTGCATCTATGCTGAGGCGTGACACCAAAAGTTGTTCCCGTCCGTCCGAATCAATATAGGC
>JAHEKD010000247.1 GCA_024638545.1 Gammaproteobacteria bacterium | reverse complement strand
ACATATGCTTCATCATTACTCACCGATATCAGCTGAATATAACACGTTATCAACGCCTCGACGGAGTATAAAAATGCCTAACAGCGGGGTTAATCCGGCAATCGTATTCAGACCCTGACTATTTTTATGCATCTATGTATCATTAGACTTAACATACACAGGATGGTTACTGATCTTTACACGCTGGCATGAATTTAACATTACCTCAGGCTAGAAAGCTGGCACTTGTCAGTCAGAAGCTTCCAATCTCAAATTTTTCAAGAGGACTGAATGGCACGCAGCAGGCGATTGAGCATCTTGGTTATGTACAGATAGATACTATTTCCGTAGTTGAACGTGCTCATCATCATACCCTCTTTAATCGTGTGCCACATTACCGGCGCGGATTTTTGGATAAACTGATTGAACATCGAAAAATCTTTGAGTACTGGTCGCATGCAGCCGCCTATCTCCCCTACACCGATTATCGTTTCTGCCTGCCACGGATGCATGCGATCAAACGCGGACAACGTCACTGGTACAGGAAAAATTCAAAACTAATGGACTATGTTTTACAAAGGATCATTACAGATGGTGCCCTGCAGGCAAAAGATTTCGAAGAACACCGGGGTTTCAGTGGCGGCATGTGGGAATGGGGGCCGATTAAGCAAGCTATCGAACATTTATACATGCAGGGTGATCTGCTGGTTACAAAACGGATTAATTTTCAAAAAGTTTTCGATCTGACTGAACGGGTTGTTCCCGACAACATTTGTACTGCAACACCAACAAAAATTGAGTATGCACATTATCTGATCGAACGATATCTAAAGGCGCATGGCATCGGCCATTTAAGTGAATTCGGGTATTTACGCAAAGCCATGGGAACCAAGATTAAGCAGGCACTAAATGAAAAGATCGAATCAGGTGATGTTGTGGAAGTCAAGTTAAGATCAAGAGCTGAGCGGCTTTTCGTCACGCCGGAATACCATAACCTTCTGGATCAGCGCCTGGCGTTGTCAAAAGTAATAATTCTCTCGCCTTTTGATAACCTGGTGATCCAGCGCAAGCGCATACTTCGACTTTTTGATTTTGACTATCAGCTCGAATGCTACCTGCCCCGTGACAAACGAAAATACGGTTACTTTACGCTACCCATTCTGTGGCGGGGCAACCTGGTCGCACGAATGGATGCCAAGGCAGACAGGAGGCAGAGGATTTTTGTAGTTCGCAATCTCCACCTGGAAACAAAACTAAAAAAAGTTAACGAATTCGGTTATTATTTTGTAAAGGCTCTACACAATTTTTCAAAATTCAATGGTTGCGAGGAGATAAGCGTTGCGTCGAATTTAAAAAAATCGCTAAAAACACTAATTATGGTCCAGCAGTGGTAATGAACTTTCACCAGTTAAATAGCACTAACATGTAACAATGATACTAAATAGCTACCTTAAATTTATACTCTGTGTCATCACGCTCAACATTTCGGCATGGGTAATCGCGGATAACATTAACCCGCAAGATCTTTATCCCGACCCTAAATTCTCACCGGCTGAAGTGGTCAGTATGCAGATGAACGCGCTTAAAAATAACGATACGCCTTACAAGGATGCCGGGATTGAACTCACCTTTCGGTTTGCCTCTCCGGCAAACAAAAAAACCACTGGCCCGATTGAGCGCTTCAGGATGCTGTTTGATAATGAAGACTATGCCCCCATGCTAAATCACAGCTCGCTGGAAATCGGCCCGATCAACTATACACAGGATAGTGCGAATGTACCCATATTCATTCTAAGCATAGAAGGTAAGAAGGTTTTATATCTTTTCCAACTGGATAAACAAACAAAGAAACCCTATAAGAATTGCTGGATGACCTCCGGCGTTATTCGAGTTCCGACAGACTGGCATGAAAGCCCCGAAACCAAGCCCATCTAGCCCCACAGTCGTTTTTCCTGACGTTGACGCAGGCTTCACATAAGTTTTGCTAATTTGGTCTTAGTACAAATTAGATGAGGAACTGACGATGGCATCACAATATGAACCAACGATATCCCGGGATGATGAGCAGACCCTGAGCAACGGATACTGGAAAAATTTCGGGAGGCGCACAGCAACTGATGAACACAGTTCAACTTACATACAGCTGTCTGATGCTGAGATAGAGCTACTTCAAAAAGCTGCAAGCCGACCCGGCGCCGTCAGGCTGGCTTACCCGGATATGGAATGAACACAGCAAAGTTTTAATTTAATACATAGCCTAGCCCGCATTTCTCACCACCCTACTACCGCGACGGTCCTTTGCCACGCCCTGTGGGCATTTTACTCGGTCAGGGTCCTCGACATAGTGTCAAAGATGCCCGCGGGCCCTTGTGCCGGCACATATGCTGATAACATAATGCCGGCCTTTGGTCGTAAAATCCATACAAGCGGCATCCTTTAACCGTCGCTACAAAGTCCGGTGAGAAATGCGGGCTGATATTCACGTCTTGAGATAAACTCAAGCCTGTGAATACTATTCTCCGCAGTGAATGGCGTTTACTGCTGTTCGGTTTTTTGCTGTCTTTCTGGTCAACACCGGGACAGACCTTCTTTATTTCATTATTCAGCGGCGCCATTCGGGACGAGCTGTCGTTGACTCACGGTGAATTTGGTGGCATATATTCACTAGCAACGCTACTAAGCGCCTGTGTAATCATCTGGACCGGCTCACTAATTGACCGCATCGACTTGAAAAAATTCTCGCTCATCATCGTGTGTGGCACTGCACTAGGCTGCATTTCACTGTCTTACAGTCACGATGCTGTCACGCTGTTAGTCAGCATTTTTCTTGTCCGGCATATTGGCCAGGGTCTGAGTACACTGACCAGTGTAACAACCATGGTCAGGTACCTTGAGCCAATAAAAGGCAAGGCAACTGCCATCAGTCAAACCGGCTATTCACTGGCGGAAGCAATCATGCCGAGTATTGTGATTGCCGTCATGCTGTGGCTGGGCTGGCGAACAACCTGGCTAGCGACGGCGCTGGCAATTATAATTATGATGGTACCAGCTACCTGTGTGCTTCTCAGGACACATGCCAAGCGACATGCTGAATATCTAAGAGTGCTGCGGGAGAGATCTATATATTCCAAAGACACCTGTCATCAGCGCCAGTGGACGCGCAGCGAGGTACTCGGGGATAAACGATTTTACATGTTCATTCCGGCACTGCTTGCACATGCAGTTTTATTCACAGGGTTTATTTTTCACCAAATATTTTTAGTTGAATCGAAAGGCTGGCCGCTGTCGCTTTGGGGCTTTCTGTTTATTGTCTATGCCAGCATCGCGTTTCTGTTTTCACTCGTCTCAGGTCACCTGATTGATAAGTATGGAGCGGTACGATTAATCCCGGTTGGACCCCTGCCGCTTGGACTGGGTTTGTTGCTGCTTTCAATGTCATCGGAGACAGTGACTGCCGTTTGTTTTATGATCTTGCTGGGATTCTCTTCCGGCTTCGTCAACACCTTGTCAGGCCCATTTTTTTCAGAGATGTACGGCAACCGGCACCTGGCCACAATTAAATCATTATCCACCGCCATGATGGTGTTCTCATCATCGCTCTCCCCGTTTTTACTGGGCTGGTTTTTTGATATGGGCGTCGCGCTTGAGGTACTCACCTTTGCCGGTTTTTTGTTTGTAGTGGCGGCAAGTTCACTCGCACTGTATGCCTGCAGTTTAAAACCATCAGCAGTGGTTTAATTGTTGATTATGCTCTTGAATTATCCATCATCCAGCTGTTATGGTTGGGCCACCTGATTGGGTGGTTTTTCGGGGAAACTGACTTGTTGACATTCATTAAACATCTTTTTCTGGCCTATTTACTGGCCTGTCTGGCTAGTGCCGATGTCCGTGCGCAAAGTTCACTGGCGTTAGGTGTACAGCCCGGCAGATTAATTCACGATGCAACTTACCTCCCCCGACCTGATTATTGGCCTATTGACTGGCCCTGGGATGGTGAGGGATTAAATTCCAAAACCTCGTACCGTTACGGACCGGCATTGATTCGCTACAACTCTCAAAGCCTGCATTTCTGGGCCTGCTCAGAAGGTGATTCAGGTGTGGCGGATTATATTCGCTATAAACACTCGGCAGATGGCGGTGCAAGCTGGAGTAAAGAAGCGATTGCCCTGGCTCCCACGATCGGCAGTGAGGATGGCTGGGCAGTTTGTGATCCGAATGTAATAAAAATGGGGCGTTATTACTACATGGCTTATACTGCCACAGATAATTCATTTGGTGCCGGACTAAACAACCACGTGTTTCTGGCCCGTTCAACCAGCCCTGATAAAAACTATGAAAAGTGGAATGGTTCCGGGTGGGGCGGCAATCCCGTTCCCATCATTCGCTACACCGGCATTCAAGACAAATGGGGATTGGGTGAACCTAACATGGTGGTTAAAGGCTCAACCCTTTACCTCTATTATACTGAAGACCAGGGTGTTGCCAAAACACGCGTTGCAACCGCTAGGGTTGACGACAGTGGCTGGCCTGCAAAACTGGCGTACAGAGGATATGCCATCGAAAATCGAAACTGGGCGGAAGATCAGACTGATGTTAAGTACCTGCCGCAGGTTAATCGATTCATTGCCACAGCCACGGCAAATCGATTCAGCGCTAATAGCTATGTGCATGTCTGGCAGTCAATTGACGGCCTTCGTTTTAAGCCTGTCAGCAATGACAGCGTTAAAAAAAACCTGCAAATAACCGCCCATAACCTGGGCATGTCCGGTAATTTTCTCGGTCATGCACAAATGGGTAAAAAGGAATATATTGCATACGCATATACGGGACCTGACGGTGAGTGGGGACGCTGGAATACCTGGCTCAACCCGGTCAGCATCACGGGTGCCGGCTGGAGTGAGCCCGAAATCGAGCCTGTGACAGATATCAGCCCTTTATTGATGT
>JAHEKD010000246.1 GCA_024638545.1 Gammaproteobacteria bacterium | reverse complement strand
CCGCCGGATATCGACGACAGACACAGGTCAGTTTTTATTTTGTCATAGACATAACGAAAACCCTGCGGTGATAGTGGTGAACCCGTTGACAGCAACGCTTTAAGTGAATCAAGATTATATTTTCCAGCTGGCTCAATATTATGTTTGATTAGGGCATCAATGAATTTCGCAGAGGTGCCAAAGACCGTCATTTTTTCAGAATCTGCAAACTCAAATAATACCTCACCGTCCGGGTAAAACGGTGAGCCGTCATATAGCAGCAAGGTCGCCTTGCTGGCCAGTGCTGTGACCAGCCAGTTCCACATCATCCAGCCACAGGTGGTGAAATAAAACACACGGTCACCCGGTTTTATATCCGTTTGCAGCTGGTGTTCCTTCAGATGTTGCAACAATGTACCGCCGGCACCATGGACAATGCATTTTGGGGCGCCCGTGGTGCCGGATGAGAACATAATGAATAACGGGTGATCAAATGCCAGCTGAACAAAATCAATCTCCTGTGCCGCGAACGGTTCGATGAAATCGTCAAACAGTACCGTTTTTTCAATCCCGCCTGCTTTTTCATCACCTGTGTAGGGAACGATTACTGCCTTTTCAAGGTTATCAAGGCGTGAAATAATTTGCGCCAGCTTTTCTGAGCTAGAATGTTTCTTGCCGTTGTAATAATAACCATCGACTGCCAGCAGTACTTTGGGCTCAATCTGACCAAATCGATCTATTACACCCTGAACACCGAAATCCGGCGAACATGACGACCAAACCGCACCCAGCGAGGCAGCAGCCAGCATAAAAATTATGGTTTGCGGCATGTTCGGCATGTAGGCAGCAACTCTGTCGCCCTCGCCTACACCTGCTGCAGCAAGTGCCTGTGCGCACCTTGAAACCGATTCGTAAAGCTCATTAAAGCTGTACTCAAGCTTAACCCTGTCCTCACCCCTGAAGATCAGAGCAGTATCATCACTGCGCTGTTGCAATAAATTTTGTGCATAATTGAGTTTTGCATCGGGAAACCATTTTGCTCCCGGCATTTTTTCGCGGTGACTTAACACCGTTTCACCCTTATGTCCGATGACGCCAGTGAAATCCCATAGCTGCGACCAAAATGCCTCCAGCTGGCTGACCGAATACTCATGAAGCTCAAAATAATTGTCGATACTGAGCCCGGTTTGTTGATTAATTTGATTAATCAATCGAGTGAGGTTGGCATTATTAACACGTGATGTGCCGGGAATCCACAGTGGCTCTGTCACTATATTCTCCATTTGGTTACTGATTGAAAACTTTTATCACAATTTTCCAGACTATTGTAGCCAATAATTAATAACGATTATTATTAATAACAGGAATGACTTGGCCATTTTTTCAATTTATAATTGCATCTGTAAACTATTACGCAATAAAATTTGCAAAACTAATAACCCGGAACGCATATGTCTGATTTAACCCGTCAACAAGATTTAATTAAAAAAATTATCGACAGCCTGCCTGCTTCGCTGGATGAATCTTTCAAGGCACAAGCTGAAATATTTGTCAACATATACTATCAGCGAATCGCTGTAGATGACCTGGAAAAGCATAGCGTTCAAGACCTCGCCGGCTCTGCACTGGCGGTCATGCAGCTGGCCAAAAAAAGGACAGAAGATCAAAACAAAATTCGTGTCTATAATCCAGTTTATGACAAGCATGGATGGCAATCAACGCACACGGTTGTAGAAATCATTACCCGCAATCGCCCCTTCCTGGTTGACTCCATTTCAATGGCGCTGAACCGGTTGGGCACGACGATTCATCTGACGATTCATCCGGTTGTTTCTGTAAAACGAAATACGCAAGGGATACTTTCTCAGATCGAATCTTCAGAATCCAGGCGAACCGGGCTCCAGACTGAGTCGATTATGCATTTTGAGATTAACCGGCTCACCGGAGGCACTTCACTGAAAGATATTGAAACTGAGATCAAGACAGTGCTCGGTGAGGTCGCGGATGCGGTGGACGACTGGTCGTTAATGATCAGCAAGGTTAAGCAGATAACGGCAGATCTAAAGAAACAAAAAAATCCTTTCGATGCCAGCATCAACAAAGAGATGATCGAGTTTTGCAGCTGGATTGTTAATAACCACTTTACCTTTTTAGGCTATTGTGAAGATGTCATCAGTGGCAACGAGCTAAAGTTCGTGGAAGGCTCCGGTCTGGGCTTGTTGCGAAAAGGTCACCAGGATATTTTACCCACAGGCGCTGCCAAACATCTGGCCGACGAAATGGTCATTGTCACCAAGGCCAATGACCGCTCACACATTCACCGACCTGCTTACATGGACTTTATCGGTATTAATAGATACGATGAAGAGGGTAGGCTACTCGGACAATCTTGCATACTGGGTTTGTTTACCTCTGCTGCCTATAATAAAAATGTCCATGAAATACCGCTGTTAAGGGACAAGGTATCAAGGGTACTGGCGATGAGCAAGCTGCCTGTCGACGGCCACGATTACAAGGCGCTTGACAATATTTTTGAAACTTATCCACGTGACAGTTTATTCGCAATCACCGATGACGATTTGTTCAATATATCCATGGGTATATTATCCCTGCAGGAGCGGCAGCGCATTCGATTTTTCTCACGCCATGATAAATTTGACCGGTTTTATTCGTGCATGGTGTATGTGCCTAAAGAAATTTATAACCGTGAATTGCGTATAAAGATCCAGAATATCCTGATGGAAGCCTATAAAGGCACTACCAGCCAGTTTAATACGCATTTTTCAGAGTCCGTGCTGGCGAGGGTGCATTTTATTGTCCGTATCAAACCGGGGACCAAACCGAAATTCGACGACGAAAAAATCGAGCAACTGATTATTGAGGCCGCTCGCTCATGGAGTGACCATATACGTGAAACCCTGACTGATCAATTTGGCGAGGAGAAAGGCACCGCCTTGCTGCACAAATATGATAATGCATTTTCAGTCGGCTATCAGTCAGACTTTAACGCACGTTCTGCAGCCTGGGATATTGAAATCATGGAATCGCTGAGCACTGCAAAGACCATTGATATTCATATGTATCGCCCGCTGGCGGCGGATGAAGACAGCCTTAAAATGAAACTCTATTCCAGAAATATGGCAATCTCACCGTCTGATGCGCTTCCAGTAGTCGAAAACATGGGACTTAGAGTCCTGGCGGAAAAACCGTACAGAGTTGAAACCGGTCCAAAGAGTTCAACCTGGGTGCACGACTTCAGCATGCAGGCGCATTCAGGCATGGAAATTGACGTTGAAAAAATTGCAGATATATTTCAGAAATCATTTCTAAAAATCTGGAAAGGCGACGCGGAGAATGACGGCTTCAATCAGCTCGTCATTAAAGCCGGATTGAATTGGCGGGAGGTCGCTACCTTAAGAGGCTACAGCAAGTATTTACGACAAATAGGGATTCGCTTCAGCGAGCCTTACATGATTGAATGCCTAATAGACAATTTTGATGTCAGCCGCTTGATCGTGGAGCTGTTTAAAACACGTTTCGACCCGGAAATTAGTGCCGAATCTCGGAAATCGCAAATTAAGACACTGCAAACTGAACTTGAAGCCGCACTCGAGCTAGTGGACAACCTGGATGATGACCGAATCCTGCGCAGTTTCATAAACCTGGTGGAGTCCAGTTTAAGGACCAATTTCTTTCAACCTGACGCACACGGAGAATCCAAACCCTATATTTCCTTTAAATTTGATCCGTCGAAGATTAACAACCTGCCCTTGCCAAGACCGATGTTTGAAATTTTTGTCTACTCACCACGGGTAGAGGCGGTTCATCTTAGAGGTGGCAGAGTTGCACGCGGCGGCCTGCGCTGGTCAGATCGACGGGAGGACTTCCGTACAGAGATTCTGGGGCTGGTCAAGGCCCAGCTGGTCAAGAACGCAGTCATCGTGCCGACCGGATCGAAAGGCGGATTTTTTGTGAAGCGCCCCCCTGCCGGCGGAGACAGGAATGCCATTCTTGAAGAAGGCATAGCCTGTTATAAAATATTCATGAGCGGTCTGCTGGACATCACGGACAATATCGTAAAGGGTGAAATCATACCGCCACAAAACGTTGTACGTCATGACAGTGACGATCCCTACCTGGTTGTGGCCGCCGATAAGGGTACCGCGACTTTCTCTGATATCGCCAACGGCGTTGCCAGGGATTATGGCTTCTGGCTCGATGATGCATTTGCCTCAGGCGGATCAGTCGGCTATGACCACAAAGGCATGGGTATTACTGCCCGAGGTGCCTGGGAATCGGTGAAGCGAAATTTCAGGGAACTCGGTCATGACACGCAAACCCAGGAGTTTACTGTGATCGGCATTGGTGACATGGCCGGTGATGTTTTTGGCAACGGCATGTTGTTATCACGAAAAATTAAGCTCGTCGGTGCATTTAACCACATGCACATTTTCCTTGATCCGGATCCGGACCCCGAAAAATCCTATCTTGAAAGAGAGCGTATGTTCAAGTTGCCTCGCTCAAGCTGGACGGATTACAGTAAAAAGCTGATCTCCAGGGGTGGCGGTATTTTTGAACGATCTGCCAAGTCCGTGAAATTATCGCCCGAGATCCAGGCCGTGCTTGGTACCACGGATGAGAGCCTTACCCCCAACGACCTGATAAACACCATGCTTAAAGCACCGGTTGATTTGCTCTGGAATGGCGGTATAGGCACTTATGTAAAATCCACCCAGGAATCACATGAAGACGCCAGCGACAGAGCTAATGACAATCTCAGGGTTAACGGTAATCAGCTTAGGTGCAAAGTTATTGGTGAAGGCGGTAATCTTGGTGTTACCCAACTGGGCAGAATTGAGTTTTCACGCAATGGTGGTAAATGCTATACCGACTTTATTGATAATTCAGCAGGTGTGGATACCTCTGATCATGAAGTCAATATAAAAATT